>DAOVHK010000143.1 GCA_030671905.1 Clostridia bacterium
AAATAAGTATTTAAAGCAGAAATGAAATTCGATGGTCTTAAAGTCCCGCTCATTTATTATTTGAGTAGCTCCGATTCATCCAGCCCCTGCTCTCAGGGGCGTGATTCATCGGAGCGTTTGATATATTACCTAGGTGGTTAACATGATTGAACGTTGGAGCATGAGTTTTTCTCCGACTCAAAGGGGAGAAAAGAGATACAAGATAAGAGTCTATGGAGAACAGAGGGATCTTAGGGACTTAATAGACAAGATTGGAAATATCTGCAGTCGTCCTTTTGTTCCTCGGGATAAGGAATACAACTGGGCCTTTTATGTTTATAATGTTGATCCCCAGGTAAAAGAAAAGATAATCAAGATACTGGATGAATCTATGGAAGACTCCAAACCCTCTGTTTCCAAGGTAAAAGATTCGGGAGAAATTCGGAAGAAAGAGGTGAGCGTAGAACCGAAAAAGGCAAAGGCTAAAAAACCCATCAAACCCATTGGGGAGATCAAGTTGAATCCAGCATATACTTTTGAGAATTTCGTCGTTGGTCCCTCTAATAGATTCACCCACGCAGCTACTCAGGCTGTGGCAAAAAGTCCAGGAGAAATCTATAATCCTTTATTTATCTACGGCGGGGTGGGATTGGGAAAAACTCATTTACTTCATGCGATTGGACATTATATCAAAAGTAAAAAATCAGACGCAAAGATACTCTATGTTACTACTGAAACGTTTATGAATGAAGTTATCGAAGCCATTGGCAAAGGAACGATAGAAGAGTTTAGAGAGCGTTATCGGCAAGTAGACCTCTTGTTAATTGACGACATTCAATTTTTGGTTGAGGCAGAGTCAACCCAGGAAGAATTCTTCCATACCTTTAATGTACTTCACGATGCCCATAAGCAGATTGTAATTAGTTCAGATAAGCCTCCCAAACAGCTAACCACTTTAGAGGAGAGATTGAAGTCGAGATTCGAATGGGGTTTGATTGCTGATATCAAGTCCCCTAATTTAGAAACAAGAGTTGCTATTCTTAAGAAGAAAGAAGAGCTTGAACAATTAGACCTTAGTGATAACATACTTGTATATATTGCCGGCAAATTGAAATCTAACGTTCGCGAACTCGAAGGTTTCCTGAAGCGAATTAATGCCTATGGTCAATTAACCAAACAAGAGGTAACCATAGATTTAGTTCGGGAATTGATGAATGATCTCCTGCCTGAGAAAGAAAGAGAAGAGTTCGTAGAGGTAAAACCACCAGAGAAAAAAGAGCCTAAATTAGAAAAAGTAAAGAAAGAGGCTCCTCCGCCATTAGAAGTTGAGGAGGAGAAAAAGTGCTTGACTTGTGGACAGAATCTTACCTATGTTGAACAATACGATCGGTGGTATTGCCATAATTGCAAAAAATATGCTCCTAAAGAAATTCCTGAAATGGCAACACCTGAAGTTCCTCCACCAGAGGAAGAGGTGATTGAAGAGGAAGTCGAGGAAATTAAGAGGAAAAGAATTCCACCACCAACTGAGGAAAAAGAAGTGAAAGCGGCAAAGGAACCAGAACCTGCTCCGGAAGTCTCACCCCCACCTGTGGAGCCAGCGCCAGTTGATAAAGCATTACGGAAAGTAGAAGTAGGCTACTTTTATCCACAAGACCGCAATAAAGAGTTTGAAGAACTTAAGACGCAATTTGATGAGGTATTAAAAAAACATAAGTTGAAATTCCGGTTGGAGGCAGCTTTTGAGAAAGAGTATAAAGCGGAAAAGAAAATAAATTATGGGATGTTTGCTGAACTTTGTAAAACAGGTAATGTAAGAATTGCTATAGTCTTAGGACCTCCACTGGGTAGTAGTTTATTAGCAGATGAGTTTTCCAGAATGCTGGGAGCAATTTTGGATGACGCAAATATTTCTCTTCATTTCATTCCTTATAGTGATATTAAAAAAAGGTATAAATATCTCAATATGCTTCTCGATATTGCCGTGATAGGACACAAGGAACTTTTTTCAAAATAGTATTAAAAGTGGAACGATAATAGAGAGGAAGAAGAAAATGGCCAAGATATTAATAGTAGAGGATGACCCTACTACTGTGCAATTGATTGAGTTTCTTTTAAAGAAGAATAATTTCGAAGTTCTTATTGCTTATAATGGAGTAGAAGCTTTGCAGATAGCCAAAAAAGAGAAATTGGATTTGATATTGATGGATGTTATGATGCCTAAGATGGACGGAATCGAAGCTATTGAGAAATTGAAAAAAGATGAAAATACTCGGGATATCCCAATTATAATCCTTTCAGCTTTAGGACAAGAGATGGATGTAATGAGGGGGCTACAAGCGGGAGCTTCAAGCTACATCGTTAAACCTTTTAGCCCTCAGGAGTTACTTACTGAAATAAATACAAAATTGGCAAAAAAGTAACATTTGTTAAAAAATAGGAGGAAAAGATGTCGAAATTAAACATTTTAATTGTAGAAGATGATCCTCAGACGGTAAAACTAATTAAGTTTATTTTAAAGAAAGAAGACTATTCGACAATTTCAGCAAAAGATGGGGAAGAGGGATTACAAATGGCGAGAGAGAAGAAGCCTGATCTGATTGTTCTCGATATGATGCTTCCGGGAATGGATGGATATCGGGTGTGTGAAATTTTAAAAGCTAATCCAGTTACTAAAGAGATACCGGTTATAGTGCTTACCGCTCTTGATACTGGTGTGGACTTTGAAAAAGCCTTAGAGAAGAAAGCTGACTGGTACATAACTAAGCCCTTCGAACCCCAACACCTACTAAAGCGGGTTAGTTATTTAATCGAAAAAAGAAAAAAAGATGAAAATAAATGAACAGACCAAGAAACTGGATGAGATAGCCAGACAGGTAAGAAAAAATATCATTGAAATGCTTGTCCAGGCGGGGTCGGGCCATCCGGGCGGGGCTCTTTCAGCGTGTGACATTATGGTAGCTCTCTATTTTTCTGTGATGAGACATAACCCTCAAAATCCCCAATGGAGAGAGAGGGACAGGTTCATTCTTTCTAAGGGACATAGTTGTCCTGCGATGTACGCTTGTTTAGCACGAGCTGGATACTTTCCTTTGCAAGAGCTTAGCACCCTGAGAAAAATTGGTAGCCGGCTCCAGGGTCACCCTTCTAAGACCGACGGTTTACCCGGAATAGAAGTTTCCACTGGTTCACTTGGACAGGGTCTCTCTATCGCCAATGGTATTGCCTTAGGACTTAAGCTGGATAGAATAGGTGCGCGCGTCTACTGTTTGATGGGCGACGGTGAGATTGAAGAAGGACAAATCTGGGAAGCAGCAATGGCCGCTTCCCATTACCACATAGACAATCTTTGTGGAATTGTCGATAATAATGGATTGCAGATAGATGGAACAATTGATGAGATAATGAGTCCAAATCCCATCTCTGAAAAATGGAAGGCTTTTGGTTGGAATACTATCGAAATTGATGGGAACAAAATGGAAGAGATACTGGAGGCATTTGCTGAAGCGAAAACAATTAAAAGGAAACCAACAGTTATTATAGCAAAGACCATAAAAGGGAAGGGTGTCTCCTTTATGGAGAATGCTGTTGAATGGCATGGGAAGGCGCCTTCAAAGGAACAGGCGAAAGTTGCCTTGAAGGATTTAGAAAGTTCCTGAGTACTCCTCCTATCTATCCTTCGCAGAAAAACTGGAGAGAAAATGGGGGTTTCAGTGTTTATCAATGAGATTAAAAAGAGAGAATATACTCAATGGTTGAGATGAAAGCAACGAGAGATGGATATGGAGAGG
>DAOVHK010000023.1 GCA_030671905.1 Clostridia bacterium
AGTGGTTACTATCCTGGCTGATATTGGTGATAGATATTTAAGCACCGACCTTTTTAAGTGAGTAGTGTAGGGGCTTGTCCCCGTAAAAATTACGCCCGTAAAGGGCTACACTACTTACAAATTTTAGGATGTTTTGAAATGGAAGAGAAGGGAAGAGTAGTAAAAGTTGACAATGGAGTGGCTCAGGTAGAGATGGAACGGACTTCTGCTTGTGGACGATGTGGGATATGTTTGCAGAGTTCTGGGGATAAACCGATTTTATACGCAGAAGATTCTTTAGGAGCCCGTTCGGGAGATGAGGTACTGGTTTCTGTAGAGAGTAAACAGGTATTAAAGGCAGCATTTCTGATTTATCTTTTTCCCCTGGTTGGCTTAATTGGTGGATATTTTCTGGGTCGAACTGTATTGGGAACGGAGAGGACAGGCATTATTTTTGCAGGGATAGGATTTTTTACTACCCTCTTCCTCCTCTACCAATACGATAAGAGATTGAAAGCTCAAAAGAGTAGAGGAACAAAAATTATTCAAATAATCAAAAGATAAAGGAATTTAAAGAATTGAATATACTCGAATTTCTTGTGGGAATATTTTTAGAATCGGTTAAAATATTTCAGGATATGGCAGTATACCTTTTATTGGGATTTCTCCTGGCAGGAATACTCTATGCTTTTTTCCCGGAAGAGAAAGTAATTAAGTACTTGGGTAAGCGGAACATTAAGTCAGTGGTCAATGCGGCAATTTTTGGTATTCCTTTACCGCTCTGCTCCTGTGGAGTTATTCCCGCTGCTCTCTCCTTGAAGAAACAGGGAGCTTCTGATGGAGCTACTGTCTCTTTTCTCATTTCCACTCCCGCAACTGGTGCCGATTCCATTCTGGCGACCTATGGACTTTTAGGGCCTCTATTTGCCCTCTTTCGTCCTCTGGCAACGTTCGTTAGCGGAGTGATGGGGGGAACATTGGTCAATTTTTTTCAACGTGGCAAGGTAAAAGAAATTAATCCACAAATAACTAGCTCCCAAGTCAGTGGTGAACAGCGTCAACATAAACATAGCTTTTGGGAAAAATTGCGCATAACATTTACCTACGGATATTTTGATCTCTTAAAATCGATAGCTAAATGGGTAATTTGGGGAACCTTAATAGCGGGCGTTATCTCTTACACCATTCCCGCCAGTCTGATAGAAAGATATTTAAGCTCTAACTTTCTTTCTATGTTAGCAATGTTAATTATAGGAATCCCTCTCTATGTATGTGCCACAGGTTCAATTCCCATTGTGGCCAGCCTTATGATTAAGGGTCTATCTCCAGGAGCTGCCTTAGTCTTTCTTATGGCTGGCCCGGCTACCAATGCAATTACCATAACTGTTATGGCAAAAAATCTTGGAAAGAGAATAGCAACCATCTATCTTCTTTCCATTGCTTTATCGGCACTGTTTATGGGATGGTTGCTGAATTTTCTCTGGTCATATTTTAGTAAAGCGCATCAACAGATATTAGTGGGAAAGTCGAGCATGCTTCCTCCCTGGGTCAGAATTTCAGGAGCAGTAGTACTTTTCAGCTTAATCTTATTAAATTTTTTATCAAAGCTCAAATTGAAGAAAAGGATAAAAGTAATGCATAAAAAAGAGACAATAAGAGTTGAAGGAATGGTCTGTGAACATTGTATATCCACAATCACCAGTGCTCTCAATTCTTTACAAGGAGTTAATAATGTATTGGTCAGTTTGAAAGAAAAGAGAGTGGAAGTTGACTATGATGATAGTAAAGTGGATTTGGGAAGAATTAAAGAGGCTATTTCAGCAAAGGGATACGAGGTAAAATAAGAAGGAGAATGGAATGAGAAGAATATATCTTGACCACGCAGCCACTACGCCTGTCCATCCACAAGTAGCCGAAGCCATGGCTCCTTACTTCAGTAAAGATTTCGGCAACCCTTCCACCCTCTACTCTTATGGAAGAGAGGCTAAAGGAGCCCTGGAAGAGGCGAGAGCAAAAGTGGCTCGACTGATAGGGGCTAAACAGCCTGAAGAGATTGTTTTTACCAGTGGGGGAACAGAAGCTGACAATTTCGCATTATGTGGCATAGCCTGGGCCAATCAGAAGAAAGGAAACCATATTATTACCACTTCCATTGAGCACCACGCGGTAATTAATGTCTGCAAGTTTCTGGAAAAAAGAGGATTTAAAGTTACTTATCTTCCGGTAGATAAGAATGGACTGGTAGACTCTCTGGAAGTAACGAAAGCAATTACTGATGAAACTATATTGGTATCAGTAATGCATGCTAATAATGAAATCGGCACAGTGGAACCGATAGAAGAGATTGCAGAGATTGTCAAGGAGAAAAGAATATAT
This sequence comes from Clostridia bacterium, assembly GCA_030671905.1. Classification (GTDB taxonomy): domain Bacteria; phylum UBA6262; class WVXT01; order WVXT01; family WVXT01; genus WVXT01. The sequence continues at coordinate 2,356 of DAOVHK010000023.1, forward strand.
TTTCACACAGATGCAGTTCAAGCCGTTGGCCACCTTTCCATAAATGTGGATAAAATGAAAGCAGACTTATTGGCAATGTCTGCACATAAATTATATGGTCCCAAAGGGGTAGGAGCTCTGTATATCAGGAGAGGCACAAAGATAGTTCCTTTTCTCTATGGTGGCGAACAGGAGAATAAGCGCCGGGCAAGCACAGAAAATATTGCTGGAATTGTGGGATTCGGGGAGGCTTGTTCACTTGCTCAAAAAGACATGGCAGAGGAAGAAAAAAGCTTGACCTATTTAAGAGATAAATTGATAGAAGGTATATTGAACAGCATCAAAAATAGTAGACTTAATGGTCATCCTAAAAAGAGACTTCCGGGAAATGTAAATGTGAGCGTAGAAGGTGTAGAAGGTGAATCCATGCTTCTGAATTTAGATTTAGCAGGAGTCTGTGCTTCCAGTGGTTCAGCCTGTACCTCCAGCATCCTGGAACCATCTCACGTTCTAACAGCTATTGGTATCTCTCCTGAAGTGGCCCATAGTTCGCTTCGCTTCACTTTAGGAAAGGAGAACAATGAAGAAGATGTCAATTATGTTCTTAAAGTCTTACCCGAGATAGTGGAAAAATTGCGTAGTATGTCGCCCATCTATCAAAAAGAGAAATAGAATAAATGTAGGGGCGGCATTTATGACGCCCGATAGATGGGCTTGTTGCGGGTTTGATGAATCAAACCCCTACAGTAAATATATAGATTTATTAATCGGGAATTCAGTCAAAAAGGGTCGCCGTCGCGACGAATAAGGAGCGACAAGTCTGGCGACGGGTTCGAGATGGTGAGAACCCCGGTCGGATTGAGCGAAGCGAAAGGAGAAGAATATGGTAAAGAAAATATTTGCACCAGTGGGAGAAAAAGAGGTTACACGAGCTATTGTAGATGAGTTTGCCAAACAGTTTTCCCAGTATGTGGAAAGTGATTGTCTTATTATAGGTGGTGGGCCCAGTGGATTAATGGCCGGGAAGGAACTGGCCACTCGTGGACTTAAAATTTTAATTGTAGAGAGAAATAATTATCTTGGTGGGGGTTTCTGGATTGGCGGATACTTGATGAATAAATTAACAGTGAGAGAACCTGCACAGAAAGTCCTGGAAGAACTGGCTGTGCCGTATAAGGAAGTAAGCAAGGGGCTTTATGTAGCAGATGGACCTCATGCTTGTTCCAAACTTATTGGAGCTACCTGTGACAGTGGTGTGAAGTTTGCCAATATGACTGTTTTTGACGACCTTGTACTCCGTGAGGGAGGTAAAGTGAATGGTGCTGTAATTAATTGGACTCCTATATCCTCTTTGCCTCGTGAGATTACCTGCGTTGACCCCGTGGCCTTAGAATCCAAAATGGTAATCGATGCTACTGGACACGATGCCTCGGTAGTGAGAAAATTGGAAGAGAGGGGACTAATAAAAATAAAAGGTATGGGAGCAATGTGGGTAGAGAGGTCCGAGGATCTGGTAGTGGAACATACCGGGGAAGCCTATCCTGGCCTTATAGTAGTGGGTATGGCTGTGGCTACTACTTATGGTCTTCCCCGCATGGGACCTACTTTTGGAGCAATGCTTCTTTCGGGAAAGAGAGGAGCAGAGGTAGTATTGGAAAAATTGGGTATAAAGAAAAAATGAAAATTTTCCTTTATGATGGTAGCAAGACTCAATCTTTAAATATCAGGGAAATAGCCCAGTATCTTAAGGAGAACTCGGGTGGCGCTAAGGTTGAGGTTAGAGGCGATTTTATTGGTCAGGTTACAAAAGGAATGGAGGATTCCTCACTGAGAGAGTTGGCTGAAGAGATAGCCAGATGTAAAATTCGAGACCTTCGTAGTTACCATTCTACTTTTGATCCACTCACTGCTGAGGTAGAATACGAGAAAAGGAAACTGCAAAATTCAGATAATAAAAGTTTTGGCATACTTTATGACGGCTTCAAGCTCCAGTCATTATATCAGGACTTGATAACAGAAGAAGAACGCAGTTGGCATTGTCTGGCGATTATTTTTACAGACCAATTATTCGGAACCTGGGATGAACATAACCGTTGTTACCATGCCCGGGTAAGCGTGTATGGGTTTCCCACCATTATTTCCACTACGGGCATCGTGGAAGCTCCAGCTAAACCCAGGGAATTCTATTTACAGAAGCAATGGGGAATTGATACAATTACCCTGAAGAAAAGATTTAAAGATATGTTTATAGACTACGACGACACGCGGCTGACTGAAGTAATGAAAGGCTACTGTATACAGGCTCTATTTTTTTACATATCGGGCGAGCCTTTTTGTGAAGATAATAAATGTAGACTCTATAACGCACACTGGCAGGAAGAGGTAATAAATGCACAGCTCGCCAAGCCCGAATTTTGCAAAAAACACGAGATGCTAATCAACAACATCAGGAATGGCAGACTGAAAATTAACCATTAAAAGAGGAAAATAGAGTTGACCCCATTTTTTTCATAAGGAGGAATGAATGCCTAAAACTTTTGCAGAGATTAACGAAAAGATTAGAAAGGGTGAAGCAGTGGTGGTAACTGCTGAAGAAGTTATCGACCTTGTAAGAGAAAAAGGGGAAAAGAGGGTTGCTGAGGAAGTAGACGTGGTAACCACAGCTACCTTTGGGCCGATGTGTTCTTCAGGAGCTCTACTGAATTTCGGGCATAGCGATCCGCCTATAAAAATGCAGAAGGTATGGCTGAATGATGTTCCAGCTTATGCGGGGTTAGCGGCAGTTGATGTTTATATTGGAGCAACTGAGCTTTCCGAAACCAGAGGGATGGAATATGGTGGAGCACAGGTGATTGAGGATTTGATTTCAGGCAAAAAGGTGAAGCTTAGAGCTACTTCGTATGGAACGGATTGTTATCCCAGAAAAGAATTCGAATCTTACATTACCTTAGACTCGATAAATCAGGCAATTCTTTTCAATCCCAGGAATGCTTATCAAAATTATTCAGTAGCTACTAACTCGTCGGATAGAACAATATATACATATATGGGCATTCTCTTGCCCAACTTTGGTAATGCAAATTATTGTAACTGTTCACAACTCTCGCCTTTAATTAATGACCCCTTATATCGCACTATCGGTGTGGGGACCAGAATATTTCTCGGTGGAGCACAAGGTTACATTGCCTGGGAAGGCACACAACATAATCCCCTCCAGAAGAGGGATGAGAAAACTAAAATACCGGTAGCTCCTGCAGGAACCCTGTGTCTGATAGGCAATTTGAAAGAGATGAGCCGCGATTTTCTAAGGGCAGCAATCTTCCACAAGTATGGTATTACCCTTACCGTAGGGGTGGGGATACCCATTCCTCTCCTCGATGAAGAAATGGCACATTTTGTCTCCATCTCTGATGAGGAGATATATACTACAATACTTGATTACAGTGCTCCCAAAAGAGAAAAACCAAACCTGGGCAGAGTAAGTTATAAGGAGTTAAGAAAAGGGGAAATTGAAATAAAAAAGAAGAGGGTTCCTACTGCTCCACTCTCCAGTCTTTATAAAGCCAGGGAGATAGCTCAGGTTCTGAAAGAGTGGATCAAAAAAGGAAAGTTCTTCTTACAAGAACCCATTCAACGATTACCAGTGGATGAGAAATTTAAGCCTTTAGATATTAGACGTTAGACATTAATGTCTGGATTGTTAAGGAGGTTGGGATGATGAAAAAGAGAATAGTTTTAACTTTTCCTCCCGAATTAGTTGACCAGCCGATAATTTACCGCCTGGTTAAAGATTACGATTTAGTTCCAAATATCCTACGCGCTCAGGTCACACCTAAAGAGGAAGGGAAGATGGTGCTGGAGTTGGAAGGGGGCAAGGAAGGAATTAACAAGGGTCTGAAATATCTGGAAGACATAAAAATTGATGTCCAGCCACTGGCTAAGGATATAAAACTGGATGAACAGGAATGTACTTCGTGTGGGGCATGTATAGCTGTGTGCAGTCCTAAGGCGCTGTCCATGAATAAAGAGAGCTGGAAATTGGAATTCGATCGGGACAGATGCCTCCTCTGTGGTCTCTGTGTACCCGCCTGCCCCCTTGGGGTCATTCAGGTAGAGTTCGAATAATAAGAGATTAGGAGCATTATGAAAAGAGTAGTAGTGGCAATGTCTGGCGGAGTTGATTCCTCGACTACAGCAGCAATACTAAAAGACGAAGGATACGATGTAATCGGGATATTTATGTACCTCTATCCTTTTTGTGAGGAGACTCATCATCCATCCTTCCGACGGAATCGCTGTTGTAGTTTACAGGGGGTCAATGATGCCCGGAGTGTAGCACTCAAGTTGAAAATCCCCTTTTATGTCCTGAATTTCCAGAAGGAATTTCAGGAGAAGGTTATCGACCATTTCTGCCAGGAATACCAGAGAGGTAGGACTCCCAATCCCTGTATTCTCTGTAATCGGGATATAAAATTCAAGCTCCTATTGGAAAAAGCAGAAAAGTTAGGGGCTCAATATTTAGCCACAGGCCATTATGCCAGAATAGAAAAGAACTCCCGAGGATATCTTTTGAAAAAAGGAGTAAAAGGGAACGGAGAACAGTCCTACTTCTTATATACTTTCACACAAGAGCAGATGGCACGAATTTTAATGGTTTTGGGAGGTTACGGGAAGGAAGAGGTGCGAAAGATTGCCAAAAAATACGGTTTACCTGTGGCTGATAAAAAAGCAAGTCAAGAAATCTGTTTTATAGATGGAGATTATCGAAAATTTTTGTCTTCCCACTTTCCTTCTGTTCCCGGAGAGATAGTTGATGTTAAGGGAAAGGTTCTGGGTAAACACGAGGGTGTAGCTTGTTATACTGTTGGTCAAAGGAGAGGAATCGGAGCTTATGGAAGACCTCTTTACGTAATTTCCATCGACCCTGAGCATAACAGGATTGTAGTAGGTCCTGAACAGGAACTATTTTCTGAGGAACTTATTGCAAAGGATTTGCACTTTATATCACCAGAAGAAGTAAAAAGGGACATTGACGTAGTAGCTAAAATAAGATACAACCACGTGGGGGAGGAAGCAGTAATATCTCCTATGGGTGACGGCAAAGCGTTAATCAGATTCAGAAAGTCCGTGCGCTCAGCTACTCCTGGTCAGGCGGTAGTTTTTTATGATGGAGATGTGGTCCTGGGAGGAGGAACGATAGAGAAAATAGTTAAATCCCCCTCACCTCAGTCCTCTCCCCAGAGGAGAGAGGAAATAACTTTAAGGAGAGTATAGTGAAAATTTTTGTTACTGTTTCTTTGATATTCTTTTCGGCTATTTTCTGTCTTGCTAAAGAGTCTTCTCCCATTCTGTATAATTCTTTCGACGGTATACCTATAGGAGCCAAGCCGGGAGGAATGGGAGAGGCGTTTGTTGCTTTAGTGAACAACGCCGATGCTCCTTACTGGAATCCTGCGGGACTGATTTTCTTAGAGAGTAATCTATATACTTTTATGTTTGACCTGGCAAGGAGTAAAGCGAAAGGAGAGAATGTTATAGAGAGAGAACCCTTGCAGGGTAAGCGGTTCACTTATTTATCTTTTTGTAGTAGTCTGGGAGCGTTAAGCTGGCGACCGTTATCCAATTTTAGAGAAGAAGATAGCGCCTTGTACTCCGAGCGAGAGATTAACATTAACAAATACACGCTTTCCTTTGCCATTCCCTATAGTCCGGAAGTTTCTTTCGGGATGAATATAAACTATCTGCATGGCTCGCTGGGAATTGCTCAAGATGGACCTCCATCTCAGGCGAACATCTCTACAGGAAGTGGGTGGGGTTTAGATTGGGGGCTAATTTACACTCATTCACCACTGTTAAAGATGGGAATTTCCTTAGAGAATGGTCCTGCTTACATTTACTGGAGTGATTACCGTTCCGACCGCTTGCCATTAAATCTTAGAGTAGGTATGGGGATGAACCTGGCAGAATTTTTGACTTTTGCTTCCGATTTTGAACAGAGATTCTATGTAAGAAAGAATGGTGGTCGGAACTCACTGGCAGTTTACCACTTGGGCCTGGAGTATGTTCTTCCTCGCAATATTTCTCTCCGCCTGGGAATGTTTGGTGAGAATTTTAGTGAAAAGAGGAAAGTAAGTTATACCTGGGGGCTTGGTTTTATCGAAGATATGTATATTTTAGATTTTTCCCTTAAGAGATATTATCTCGATGGTATCGGGTCTCCTGTTTATAGTTATCTCTGTTCTTTGAGTCTACCTTTTTGATTTGGTAATGACTTCAGGCGGATTTTGCGACTTTGCCTGCGGTAATGCATTGGGTACATACGTAGGCTTTCTTTTTTCTTCCATTTAGAATTATGTTCACTTTTTGCAAATTGGGTTTAAATTTCCGTCTTGTTTTGTGATGGGAGTGACTGATGTTGGAACCGGTACGCACAGATTTACCGCAGATTACACATTTCTTAGGCAATTGTCTCCTCCTGTAAAATTTTAATTAGTTTAGCAAAATATAAAAATAATTGCAAGAATATTTTAGTATTTAGCACAGATTGAATCTGTGCCTTAAAGTGTCATTGCGAAGGACGAAGTCCTGAAGCAATCTGACACACAGTGTCATTCCGAGCGAAAGCGAAGGAATCTCATTCTATTGTAGAGATTGCCGCGGCTTCGCCTCGCAACGACTTCGTCGGATTGCCACGCCCCTTCGGGGCTCGCAATGACATTTGTAGGCACGATTTTCCCGATTAAAAATTGGGATGCAGTTACTTTTATCATGAAAGATTTGAATATGTCGGTTCAGTTCTTAAAGGGTGTGGGCCCCGAAAGAGCAAGAATATTGAAGAAAATTGGCATTGAGACAGTAGGAGACCTCATTACTTATTTTCCTTTCCGGCATGAAGATCGCTCCCATTTGAAGCTCTTTGCACAAATCACCCATGGGGAAGAAGCCACTGTACTGGCAGTGGTTGCTGAGCACCAGATTATACCTACCAGAGGAAGAAGGCCACTTCTGAAAATTCTCCTTGAAGACGGCAGTGGCAAGGCAACGATGGTCTGCTTTAACCAGCTCTACTTGAAAGATTCCTTACCTCCCGGCACTTCAATTGTTCTACACGGTAAATTTGAACGCACCTTTCGCGATTTACAGATTACCAATTTTATCTACGAGAAACTGGCAGGAGAAGAAGACGACTTAATTCACACTAAGAGAATTGTTCCCATATATCAAGTTACCTCAAAGTTAAATTTACGTTTCTTAAGGACACTGATTAAGAGAGCGCTCGATTCATACCTTTCCTATTTAAGAGAGACTCTGTCCGAAACTATCCTCAGAGAATATAACCTGATGCTTTATCAACAAGCTGTGTATAATATACACTTTCCCTCCACCCGGGAGAAGGGAGAGGATGCCCGGAGAAGACTTATATTCGAAGAGTTTTTCTTCTGGGAATTGGCCATGGCATTAAGAAGGCGACAGGTAAAGATTATAGATAAAAATAGGAAATATCAGTTGAGAAAAAATCTTTTAACAGCCTTCAAAGAGAAACTACCTTTCGATTTTACTTCTGCTCAGAAAAGAGTAATCAGAGAAATTTTTAATGACCTTATGTCACCCAAGCCAATGAATAGGCTTCTCCAGGGAGATGTGGGAAGTGGTAAGACAGTAGTGGCTCTGGCAGCTATTCTCTTAGTTGTGGAGAATGGCTATCAAGCTGCAGTGATGGCTCCTACTGAAATTCTGGCTGAACAACATTATCTGACTTTGCGTCAGATGCTGGAAGGTTTACAAGTCAAAGTGGAATTGGCTACAGGGAAAATGGGACAGAAGAAGAAGCGAGAGGTTTACCAGAGAATTGTCCGGGGAGAATCTCAGATAATTATCGGCACGCACGCATTAATTGAACAGGGGGTCAAATTTTCCAATTTAGCTCTGGCGGTCATTGACGAACAGCATAAGTTTGGAGTTATGCAGAGGGCGAGGTTGAGGAAGAAGGGGGAAAACCTGGATATCCTGGTAATGACAGCCACGCCAATACCTCGCACACTAACCTTAACAGTTTACGGAGACCTGGACGTTTCTATAATCGATCAATTACCTCCGGGAAGGAAAAAGATTCTCACCCAGAGGCTTTCTGAGGAAGAAGCTTATCAGATGGTTATTGATGGGGTAAGAAAGGGACAGCAGGCTTACATTGTCTATCCCATAATTAATGAATCGGATAAGTTGGAATTACGCGCTGCAGTGAAAATGGCAGAGAGACTTATGGCTACTGTGTTTAAAGATTTGAGAGTTGGTCTCCTGCACGGACAGATGAAAAGTGACGAGAAAGAACAGGTGATGATGAAATTTTTGAACAGGGAATTTGATATTTTAATTACTACCACTATAATTGAGGTAGGTATCGATGTGGCCAATGCCTGTTTGATGGTTATTGAGCACAGTGAAAGGTTTGGGTTGGCTACTCTACACCAATTACGGGGGAGGGTGGGGAGAGGCACTGAACAGTCCCTTTGCATTTTACTGGGACAAACTAAGACGGAGGAAGCAAAAAAAAGAGCACAGATTATGTTGGAAACTAATGATGGATTTCGCATTGCCGAAGAGGACTTGAGATTACGCGGTGGTGGGGAATTCTTTGGCACTCAACAGCACGGACTTCCTGAATTTAAAATTGGTAACATTGTTTTTGACCATCGTGAATTAGAACTGGCACGCCAGGCAGCTTTCCAGCTGATTAGTAGAGACCCTATTCTAACTCTTCCGGAAAACGGAGTAATTAAGCAAAAGTTTAGAGAGAAATTTAAAGAAAAATTCGGCCTGGCAAGTGTGGGATAATTAATAGAATTTGTAGGCACGATTTCAACCGTGCAGGGAGTTTATAGGCACAATTTTCCCGATTGAAAATCGGGATGCAAAAGGAGTAAAGAGATGAAAAAGAAGGGAATTGCTGTTTATCCAGGGAGTTTTGATCCGGTTACCAATGGACACATCGACGTAATAAAAAGGGCAATTCGGTTATTTGACCGGGTAATAGTAGCAGTGATTGAAAATCCCACTAAGAAGACACTATTTTCAGTGGATGAACGAATGGAGATGCTCAGAGCTGTAACCAGAGGACTCTCAGGAGTGGTGGTCTCCCATTTCGATAGGTTATTAGTCGACTACGTGAAGAAGAAGAGAGCAAACATTATCATCAGGGGACTACGGGCAGTGTCTGACTTTGAATACGAGTTTCAAATGGCATTAACCAACCGCAAGTTAGCACCAGACATAGAAACAGTGTTCCTTATGCCGGCAGAGGCGTATACTTATTTGAGTTCAAGTATAGTCAAAGAAGTAGTTAGACTGAATGGCAGTGTAAAGGGATTCGTTCCTCGACAAATTGAGGCACGCTTGAGAAGAAAGCTGTTGACAAAGTGAAAACGTCGTGGTATACTAAAAATTGGTCAGTTTACTTTAACTTTTTTTGAATTAGAGAGGATTTACGAGAGTTATGGCTAAAGGTCCTGCAATAAAAAGGAAATTGGGTGACTTATTAGTAGAAGTAGGGATAATTACCGCCGAACAATTGCAAGAAGCTTTAGAGGAAGGAAAAATCAGGGGAGGCAGGCTGGGCGAGACTCTCATGGGATTGGGCTATATTACTGAGGATGTTTTATTAGCTTTCCTGGGTAAACAATGCGGTGTATCTTACGTTAGCCTATCCGAATATGGAGAGATTGACGATGAAGTCATTAAGAGTGTCCCAGAGAGCATTGCCAGGCATCAGACCCTAATTCCCATTGCCCTGGAGGGGAAGACCCTCATCATAGCTATGAGTGACCCCTTAAATGTTTTTGCCATTGACGATCTGAGACTAATGACCGGGAGAGAAATTAGCGTAGTGATTGCATCAGAAACTGAGATTAAGAATGCTATTGAGAAGTATTATGGAGCTAAAGGCTCTATGGAAGATATCGTGAAAGAGATGGAACTCTCAGTAAAGGATGAGGGAAATGTAGAGGTAGTGAAAAAGAGTGATACCGGGGGAGATGATATAATTGCTCTGGAGGCAGCTGGAGAAGAAGCGCCAATAATTAAGATTGTTAATCTTCTTTTGGCTGGAGCTGTCAAATCAGGGGCTTCGGACGTCCATATCGAACCTTATGAGAAGATTCTCAGGGTGCGTTATCGAATTGATGGGGTTTTACACGAAGTCTCTTCCCCGCCTAAAAAATTGCAGAATGCAGTTGTTTCCCGGTTAAAGATTATGGCTTCACTGGACATTGCTGAGCGTCGCTTGCCCCAGGATGGTAGAATTAAGATTAGAGTGGTAAATAAAGAAATTGACCTGAGGGTCTCTGTTCTACCTACCTCCTTTGGTGAGAAAGTAGTTATGCGTATTCTGGATGCCTCTTCTTTATGTCTCGATTTGACTAAGCTGGGATTTGAACCAGATGCTCTTTCCATTTATAAGAAAAATATCGAAGTGCCTTATGGAATCATCCTGGTTACAGGACCAACTGGTTCTGGTAAATCTACCACTCTCTATTCTACCTTAAGCACTCTTAATTATCCTGACCGTAACATCATCACCATAGAAGACCCTGTTGAATATGTCCTGCAAGGTATCAACCAGGTGCAGGCAAGAGCAGACATTGGTTTAACTTTTGCTGCAGGCTTGAGGTCGTTTTTGCGTCAGGACCCGGATATAATTATGGTTGGTGAAATCAGAGATACTGAGACTGCTGAGATTGCTATTAATGCCGCACTAACAGGACACTTAGTATTTTCAACTCTGCACACCAACGATGCTCCAGGTGCTATGACCCGTTTGAATAATATGGGCATTGAACCCTTCCTGACCACTTCCACAGTAATTATGGTTATTGCTCAAAGATTAATTAGAGTAATCTGTAAACATTGTAAAGAGCCCTATGAGGTTCCCCCCGATTTCCTTTCCAGTATTGGAGTTAAAGAGGAAGAGATAAAAAGTAAAAAGAAAGTGACGCTCTATCGAGGCAAGGGATGCGATAACTGCAGTAACACTGGTTATCGGGGACGGATAGCGTGCTTTGAGGTCATGGAAGTAACTGATGATGTAAAGGAACTTATCTTAAACAGGGAATCCACGCATTTAATCAAGTCAAAAGCGAGAGAGAGTGGCATGCTAACTTTGCGAGAGGGTGCCATCAGGAAACTTTTGACAGGCGTAACCACAGTTGAAGAGGTGATGAGGGTTACCTTTGCTGATGTGGAATAACACGGCACTGTAAACAGTGCCCAACCATAAAAGGTGGGGCGTCCTTTAGGGTGCCGATAAAGGAGTAATTAATGGTATCTATTGATGAATTACTTCAATTAATGATGGAGAAGGGAGCATCTGATTTACACTTAACAGTAGATGTTTCACCTACTTTGAGGATTGACGGAGAACTTGCCCCCACAGAATATGAGAAACTTCAGGAAGACCAATGTCAAAGATTAGTCTATAGCCTCCTAACCGATAAACAGAAAGAGAGATTTGAATCTACAAACGAGCTTGACTTGTCCTTTGGAATCAAAAACGTAGGACGTGTTCGAATGAACGTGTTCAGGCAACGAGGGGTAGTGGCTGCTTCTCTGAGAGCAATACCCAACTATTTTATGACTTTCGAGGAACTGGGACTGCCGTCAGCAGTTTTTGATGTGGTTAAATTGCCTGTCGGCCTGGTGTTAGTAACGGGTCCCACTGGCTGTGGTAAGACGACAACCCTTGCTTCAATGATAAATTACATTAATGAGCATCGCAGTGGACACATTGTTACAGTTGAGGATCCCATTGAGTACGTTCATCCCCACAAGAATTGTATAGTTAGCCAGAGAGAGATAGGTAGTGATACTTCCTCCTTTGGCCTGGCGCTAAAGCATGTATTTCGTCAAGACCCAAATTTCATCCTGGTCGGCGAAATGCGCGACCTGGAAACTATCTCTTCTACGCTAACAATCGCTGAGACAGGCCATCTGGTATTTGCCACTCTGCACACAACAGATGCCACCCAATCAATTAATAGAATTATAGATGTTTTTCCCCCATACCAGCAACCGCAAATTCGTTCTCAGTTATCGTTTGTCTTGCAAGCGGTTTTCTGTCAGAGATTACTTCCCAGGGCAAGTGGCAAGGGGAGATGTCTGGCAGTGGAAGTTTTAAGGGTTACTCCGGGTATCAGGAATATGATCAGGGAAGAGAAGACGGAGCAGATTCCTTCAGCTATGCAGGCAGGAGGAAAATTCGGAATGCAGACAATGAACTGGAGCCTCTACGACCTTTACACGCGTAGACAAATTACTTATGCCCAGGCATTGACAGAGAGCCCGGATGCCGATGATTTAAAGAGAATCTGCAAGAAGGAAGAGGGTGTAGTGGCGGGGATGAAAAATAAAGGGTTGAGGTGAGTAGGGAATGGCACTATTCGGTTATAAAGTCAGGAGCCCACAGGGAAATATTTTGACCGGAACAATAGAAGCGAGAGAACAGAGGATGGTTATCGATCGCCTCAGACACCAGAGGTTTATCGTTTTGGAAATCGGAGAAATTAAGAAGAGTACTTCCAAAGACCTTCTGGATAGTATAAACTTCTTGAAAAAAGGAGTAAAACAAAAAGACCTCGTTCTATTTAGCCGGCAGCTATCTACACTGATTGGAGCTGGTGTGCCCATAGTTCAGGGTTTAACAATCCTTGTGGAACAGATAGAAAATCCGGCTTTTAAAAAAGTTATCACCAGTGTGCGGGAGGACATTGAATCAGGAACATCGATTACTGAAGCTCTCAGCCGGCACTCTACAGTGTTCGGTGAGTTGTATGTGAATATGGTAAAGGCTGGAGAACTTGGTGGTATCTTGGATATTATTCTGGAGAGGCTCTCAGCCTACCAGGAATCTGCCGCTGCATTGCGAAGTAAAATTAAGGCAGCAATGATCTATCCAGCAGCGATTGCCCTTGTTGCCGGCGGCGTTACTGCATTCTTGATGATAGTGGTTGTCCCTATGTTTGTCAAAATATTTAAACAAGTTGGTGCTGAGTTGCCACTTCCTACCCAGATACTGCTTATGTTAAGTAATTTTCTCAAACGTTATATTATCTTTTTAATTATTGGTCTTATTGCTTTTGTTGTGGGTCTAAGACAATACTATAAAACAGAAACAGGGAGTATGTATATAGATACGTTGTTGCTCAAGATTCCCCTTTTCGGTCCACTGTTAAGAAAGGTAGCTGTAGCTAAGTTTACCAGGACTTTCGGGACGCTGGTTAAGAGTGGCGTGCCCATACTTCAGGCCCTGGAGACTGTGGCCAAGACTTCAGGAAATAGAGTTGTTGAAAAGGCTGTCCTGGCAGCGAAGGATGCTATTCGGGAAGGAGAGAGAATATCCGACCCCTTAAAAGCAAGTGGTGTCTTTCCGCCAATGGTAACCCAGATGATTTCAGTGGGCGAGGAGACAGGGAACCTGGATGCAATGTTATCGAAGATTGCCGAGTTTTATGAGCAGGAAGTGGATGCTGCTGTTTCCGGTCTAACTTCCTTGATTGAGCCAGTAGTTGTTGTGTTTATGGGTGTTATCATTGGCGCTATTGCCATTGCTATGTATATGCCTATGTTCCAGATGGGTGCGATAGTTGGCAGGTAAAACAGTTTATATACAAGGGAAAGGTCTGGACTCCTCCCGAAAGGAAGGGTTTAAAAGTCTAAAAACCTAAAAGATTAAGAGACTAAAAGTTTTTCATAAACTTGTTGACAGCCGGAAAAAATTGTGGTAACATTATAAATTAGGAAGACTATAAGAAAGAAGGGGCGCCGGTCGCGACGAATAAGGAGCGACGACCGAACGAAGTGAGGGAAAGGCGCGGGCGCGAGACGGTGAGCGCCCCGGAACGCTGTTCCGACGAATAAGGAGGAACGGGTCAGCGACGCCTGCGAGTCGGTGAGCAGGCAGGTCACCGACTGAAACGAAGTGAAAGGAGGGTCGCTGTTCCGACGAATAAGGAGGAACG
>DAOVHK010000091.1 GCA_030671905.1 Clostridia bacterium
GGAAGCAATGGAAGCTTTAAACACATCATCAGTGGGATGGAGAATGTATAGGACTATCAGGTGCCCGGTCTCATGGTATGCTGTCATTTTTCTCTCCCTATCGCTCAGTTTCCTCTTGTGTTTAATGCCCATATCGATTCTATCCATTGCTTGTGACAGGTCTTCCCACTCCACGTTCTCCTTCGATTTCCGGGTGGCTATTAAAGCTGCCTCTTTGACTATGTTCTCAATATCTGCTGCGCTTTTATACACTGTGTTCCTCGCTAAACGAGAAATATCGATAGAAGGATCGTGTTCGACTTTTCTTAAATAGTGGTGAAAGAGTTCTTCCCTTCCTTCCAGGCCAGGCCTGTCAATGTATATCTTTCGGTCGAACCTGCCCGGTCTGAGTAGCGCCTTATCTAAGATGCTTTCAGGAGCATTTGTTGCTCCAATGATAATTATATTTTCCTCCCTCTCTTTCAAACCATCCATTTCCACCAGGAGCTGATTTTGAGTGGTATTAGTCTCTCCTCCTCCCATGAAGCTGTACGTTCTACCCCGGCCAATAGCGTCAATTTCATCAATAAAGATTATACAGGCTCCGTAGCCATAAGCGAGCCGCCTGGCCTTTTTGAATAGTTTGCGTACTCTGGAAGCTCCCATTCCCACAAATATTTCCACAAATTCACTTGCTGCCATGGAGATAAAGGGTATACCCGACTCTTTAGCTATGGCCTTAGCCAAAAGAGTCTTTCCGCACCCTGGAGGACCAATCATCAACAGTCCCCTTATTATTTTACCTCCGATTTTTTTAATGCGTGTCCTGTCCTTGATGAGTTCCACAACTTCCAACGCCTCTTTCTTAGCTTCGTCAATACCTTTTACGTCATTAAATGTAACATGCACATTTTCGCTCTTGATAGGAGCTTTCTTCAACTTGAGGAGCGTGCCAGTCTGCATGCTGATAATGACATAGGCAAAGATTAAAGCGTGAATTGCACCCATCAGTAGAGTAAGAGGTAACTGGGCGAGAGTCATATGCAGATAGTACGACTCTAATGAGAGTAGTCCTATTATGGCTAAAGAAACCAGGGTTACAACGCCAAAAATTATGAGTATCTTTACCCAGTGGTTCATCCAGAACATTTTCGCCTTTCTATTCCACATTCTTAGCCTCCTCCTTTTTCGCAGAGCTATCGCTCTGCAGCTACATTCTTTTTATGGGGCCGTCTTTCTTTTTTCAAAAAGTTTTTCACCGATTAAGTAGAAATTGGGTATAATTAATAAGGTAAGGAAAGTTGCTGTTAAAAGTCCTCCGATGACTGTGATTGCCATAGGAGCTCTCAACTCGGCTCCTTCCCCAAAACCTAAGGCCAGCGGGAGCAGTCCCAAAACAGTTGTAAGCGTGGTCATTAAGATTGGTCTAAACCTGGTCTTGCTTGCCCTTATAACCGCTTCTAGCGTATCAATTCCTTCTTTTTTAATCCTGTTGATATAGTCGATTAGAACGATGCCGTTATTCACCACAATTCCGCCCAACATGATAACTCCCATCAATACTATAACGTTCAATGAAGTATGTGTTACAAGTAGAGCTAAACCCACCCCAATTAAAGAGAGGGGGAGTGTAAACATAATTATGAAAGGCTGCCAGAGTGATTCGAACTGCGCAGCCATAATCATATAAACGAGGATCACAGCAAAAATCAGAGCAAATCTTAAGCTTTTAAAGGACTCCCTCATCTTTTGTGTTTCTCCGCTCAAGATTACCGAGTAGTCGGAAATATTTTGATAGTTTGTCAATTTCTCCTTAATGTCCTTGATTACCTCATTCAGACTTCTTTTGAAAATATTGGCTGTAACCAGGACAGTCCTTTGCTGGTCTAACCGTTTTATTTCACTTGGACCTTTTCCCGTAATGAGAGTAGCAACTTCTGCCAGAGGAACCTCTACGTCGATATTTGAATGGACTGTCAGAGCCCTTAACCTGGATACATTTGCCCTGTCTTCCGGTCTAAGTCTCACTGTGATATCTATTTCCCGACCTTCTTGTTTAAATTTAGTTGCCACATATCCTCTGATAGCAATAAGGGCAGTTCGGGCTATGTCGGTTACAGAGAGGTTATAGATAGAAGCTCTGTCCTTGTCCACATGGACTTTTGTCTCCGGGGAAGGCAATGCCAGGCTGCTCCTTACTCCGTAGATTCCCGGGATAGATTCGATTTCTTCAGCTACTTCCTCAGATATTTTCTTAAGCACATTCAGTCTCGGTCCCTTTATTTCAATTACTACTGGTGCAGCAGCTTCTAAGGTAGACTTGAAGGCGCTCTCCTCCAGAATATATTCAATCTCAGCAGTGGCAACCGTCTTCTCCTTTCTGAGCATCGATTTCAAATCTTGGATTACCTCGGCGCTGGAACGGGCCTTGCGGGTTTTTGATTTCAAAAATTTCAGTTTCTGAAGCACCTGCGTACTGGAGCGGACATTGCGGGTTTTGGCTTTTGAACTATCTTTTGTAGTTTTTGGCAATTCTCCCCTGTACAGTTTTACTACTACCTGCGCCTGATGGGAACCCAGGAGTTCCAGGACATTTTCTGAAGAGGAGCCAACAGTGGCTGTGATATCTTTAACTTCTGGAATCTTGCGCAGTAATTCTTCTATCTTTCTTGTTACAGAATCGGTGACTTGTAGCCGGGCGCCTGTGGGCATGTTGACCTTTATAATAAATTCACCCTGGTCTATTTTGGGCATGAATTCTTTACGAGTCGTGGAAAGAAAGAGAAAACTAATAGCAAATAAAGCCAGGACAACTATTGTTATAAGAGATTTGTGAGCCAGACAAGTGGAAAGCAATTTAGAGTAGATATTTATAATTCTAGTCTTCTTTAGAGGAGTGAAAGAAGAATTGTGAAAAAGAGAGTTGACCCCTTTTTTGGTGTCCCCTTTTCTCCGACTGGCGGCGAGGCGGGGGACTAAAGTTAAGGCTACTAATAGAGATGCTACCAGAGAGAAGGTTACAGCAAAGAGCAAATCCTTGAATAACTGACCGGCTATTCCTACAACAAATAACATAGGTAAGAACACTGCTATGGTAGTTAGTGTTGAGGAGGTGATGGCTTCACTTACTTCTTCCGCTCCTTTAACTGCAGCTTCTTTTTGAGGGAGTCCGGTTTGCTGGTGGCGGAATATGTTCTCGATTACAACAATGGCGTTATCTACTAACATTCCCACTCCTAAAGCCAGCCCTCCCAGGGACATCATGTTAATGGAGATTCCCTTGAAATACATTAAACTGAACACAACCATAATAGAGAGGGGAATCGATGTGCAGATAATTGCGGAAACCCTTAGACTCTTCAAGAATATGTAAAGGACAAAGAAAGCCAGCACACCCCCAATGAAGGCAGCATTCCTGACTCCCATAATAGATTTCTTGATGAAAATCGACTCGTCGTATATAACATCTAAATTGATTCCTCTGGGCAAAGAAAGCATTAAATTTTCTAAACTCGCGCGAATCCTTTTTGCAGTCTGAATAGTATTGGCTTCGGCTTGTTTTTGGATAGCCAAAGAAATATTATCCCTCCCGTTGTGCCGTGAGTAACTTTTATCCTCCTTGAGTGTATCTTTCACCGTGGCTAAATTTGATAGGAGAATGAGGCGTTTCTCTTCGTAGAGTTCCGATTCTTCCTCTTCCCGGCTTAACTTTTGAGGTCGCTTTGATGAATTGATGGTATCTACTTCCACTACGGTATCCTTTATCTCAGATACAGTTTTGAATTCGCCCATAGTTCTGATGAGATACTCATAAAGTTTACCCTTGGTTGTCCCTGCAGGATAATTTAGATTTGAGTTCTTTAAAGCCTCCACAACAGATAGAATGGATATTCTAGAAGCTTGAAGTCTTCCCTGGTCAACCTCAACCAGTATTTCCCTCTCTTTTCCTCCACTTATCGTTGCCGAGGCGACTCCTGTAACTTTCTCGATTTTGTCTTTAATTCGCCGGGCGATTTTTAGAAGTTCCCGCGGTGTCTCCTGGCCAGTTACGCTCAAAATCATAATCGGCCGGGAGAAAGGATTGACCGGCAGTATGGTAGGGTCTTCTGATTCTAAGGGCAATAGTTCCTTTACCGGGTCTATTTTCTCCCTTAACTCCAGATGGGCGAATCCCATATTCGTTCCCCAGTCGAATTCAGCAGTAACCATTGATACGCCTTCCCGGGAAATCGATTTTATCTTCTTCAGGTCTTTAACTGTTCCAATGGCTTCCTCAAGCGGTTTAGTGATTAGGTTTTCCATCTCCTCAGGAGCTGCATTTCCATAGAGAGTTACCACGGTTAATTGTGGATATGTTATGGGAGGAAATAGTTCCTGTGGTAACCTCTTCCAGGAAATAAAACCCAGAAGCGCCACCCCCAAAAAAATCATTGTTATTGTTACGGGTCTGTTAACAGAAAACCTTGATAATTTCATTTACTCGCCACCTTCTTCACCAATCATAGATACTTCTTCTTCGGCCTCACCATATTCTTTTACTTCAATTATTCTTACTCTTTTGCCATCGGCTAAACTCTCAGGCTTTTCCATAACCACCAGTTCGTCCTCTTCCAGGCCTCCAGCAATCTGAGCATAATCCGAAGAGAGATAGGCCACCTCTACTGGTTGAGCGTAAGCAACATTGTCATCTCCTACCACAAACACCCTGAACTCTCCGGTCGACCTGTCTAAGCTATCGCTGGGAATGAGGAGAGCATTCTCTTTCTCAAATACGGAGATTTTAATACGGGCGAACATCCCCGGAAGTAGTAACCCACCAGGATTATCCAGGTTAGCCTTAACTGACAATGTCTTGCTCTTTCCTGCTATTAAAGGTGAGATGTTACTTACTATGCCAGTGAAGTCTATTCCTGGATAAGTGTCCACATTAACTGTGACCTTCTGTCCTAAGAAAATCCGGTCTATCTCTTTCTCGATAATTCCCAGTTCCACAACAACGGTCTCCAGGCTAACCAGCGTGGCTACCTTCACGTTGGGAGTAATGAACTCTCCCACCTCAACGTTCTTATCGCCTATTATTCCATCCCTGACAGCCCGGAGATAAGTCTTCTCAAATTCTGAGGAGGCAAGCCTGGCAGCCAGCCTGGCCTGTTCCAATTTCGACTTTATGATGGCTCCAATGGAATAGAGCTTTTCGTACTCTTCCAATTCAAGCTGCGCCTGTTTCAATTTCAGCAGGGCATCATTCTGGTCCAGGCGGGCTATGATTTCTCCCTTGCTTACCTTATCACCTTCACGAAAATCGAAGGATTTAACCATCCCCGGGACCTGGAATCTGAGCTCTATCTCGGAACCGCCTTTTACCGTGCCCATTGCCGAGAGAGTATCCTGGAATGTTCCCCTGGCTACTCTAAACACATTGACCGGAACCTCTTCTTCCCTTAATTGAGACTCCTTGTCAGCTTTCTTCTGCAGTTCTTTTATCTTTTTTCCACGCTTTATTGAGGAGAGGAGTCTCTCTTTGCTAGTAGTAAATAGAGGTTTGCCAAACTTGGATGTCACTGCCAGTAGAATTCCTGCTCCTGCCAAAACCAGAACTATGAAAATGAGTTTGTTTCTCTTAATCCATTTATACACCATAATTCACCTCACTTGTATTTTTCGATTCCTATCGCCTTATTTAAACTGGCCAGAGCTACATGGTAATAGGCGAGCGCTTCATTGTATGAAGTGCGAGCACTGGTCAGGTTTATTTCTGCTCCCA
>DAOVHK010000139.1 GCA_030671905.1 Clostridia bacterium
CATAATAGGCCCTGGCTTCCTTGGGGTTGAGGCTCATAAGGTTTATATAAAGAGGTGCAGCCAGGTCATATTGCCCTGACATATCATAGGAATAAGCTAGATTATAGGTTGCCTTAAGGTCTGAGGGATTAGATTTTTTTACTTCTTCGAAGGCTGGGATAGCTTTATCATACTGACCCAGTTTGACATAAACAGAGCCTAGTTGGTTGAGGCCTGTCCAGGCAGGGCCGGGATTGATTTTTATAAACTGCTGATAAGCTTCTGCTGCTTTCTCCAGTTGCTTTAAGATTTCGTAGGTAAGCCCGAGATTGTAGAATGCATCTGGAAACTCTGGATTTATTGTTGTGCATTGAGTTAGGGGCGTAATGGCTTGCTGGTGTTGGTTGAGTCTTATATAAGCAATTCCCAGGCCAAAAAAGGCTTTGTAGTCGTTAGGGTTCATATTGACAGCTTCTCTGTAAGCCTCAACTGCCTTTTCATAGCGGTTTATTTTACTGTACAAGAAGCCCGCCTGGGAATAAGTAAAGGGATTGTTGGGATTTTTTTTCAGTGATTCTTCAAGAAAACTTAAAGCTGTGATGTAGTTTTCCATTATGGAATAGGCTATCCCTTTGAGATAAAGACCTTCACTTGTGAGAAAGTAATCTTCGCGGACGGCCTTGGAGAGAGGAATCCCTTTTTCCTTTTTAATCAAAGGCAAGGCGTAGGAAGCAGGAAGGATAAGCTTAGAATTATCAGTAATGTAGGAGGCAATACCTATGACTTCGCCCTTAGAGTTGAATAAAGGGGAGCCGCTCATCTCAGGAGAGAAGGGGATGTTGATTTGAGCAATTATTTTTGTTCCTATCAGATTTTTCAATCCTGTGATTATTCCTTCAGCGATAGATTCTTCACCGACAATGATATAGGCTTTGTCTCCTATTTCAAATTTATCAGATGCTGCCAGTTGAAGAGCAGTGTAACCTTTTTTCCCGATTTTAAGCACGACAAAATCCAGATTCTTATCCACACCCACCACTCCTTCCACATTAATCCATTTTCCTTTTGGCTTCTTCGCTTTCCTCCTCTCGGTACCGGCTCGTTCGTAGTCAGGAGCAAAAACATCTTTCCATTCCACCTTTTGCTTTATTTTTCCTACGGCAAGATGCACTTTGGCAGAATGTGCCAGGCATATGAGGTGATAGTTGGTCAAAACAAGTCCATCTGAAGAGACGATAACTCCCTTTCCTTGACTGATTTCTTTTTTGTTGGAATCGTAAGCAACGATGGAAACAACTGCTTGATAACTCTCTTTAAGAATTTCGTCTACTTTTTCTTGTAAAGCATAGGCTGCAGGGCTGAGAAGAACTGTGAGAGAAATAAGGACATTAATAAATTTACATGTATTTTTCTCCATTGTCCCTCCTTTGTTCTTTTATACCTAAAATTTATACATCTGATGAGAAAATGTCAAATTTTCAGCTGCGCGATTTAAATTCCCCTAAGGGAGTTGATTATAAAAGATAAATCGAATAAGATAACCAAAAAAAAGCGCGAAAAACGCGAACTCCTTATTAAAGGAGGAGAAAATGAGGAAGAAAAATAAAAACAAAAACTTAACTATCCAGGTGGCTACATTCATTTTTTTGCTCGGAACCACCTTGATTTTTGGGCAGGAAGATTTCACTCGGGATGAATACAAACTTCGGCAGAAATATAAGATAGCTAACAGCTTTTTTGAAAAAGGCTACAAGTATTTCCTTGAGGGTAATTATAAAAAAGGAGAGAAGGAGTTGAGAACCTGCCTGAAGAAGATGCCGCAGCATGCGGAGGCCTCTTTCTATCTATCCCTCGTTTTCTACAATCAGGGAGATACCGAAAAATCTTTGGAGTACATAGAAAAAGCCAAGGAAAACTACAAATATATTATTAAGTTGAAAATCAATAGAGAACAGATGCGTATCCTTCAGCTTCAGGACCAAAAAGCGGAACTCCAGGAAACTAAGCAGAGAATTGAGCAGAGGATACCCAAAATCATGGGTAATTCAGAGGCGAGTAGGAGAGAAAGGTCAAAGCTTCAAAGTGAAATGGGGAAAATTGAGGGTATGATTGGCCAAACTGACGTAGAAATGAGAAGGCCTATGCCTACTGTGCAAAAGGGAGAAGAGACTCCGGCTGCATATTTCTATCGTCACGGCAATGTCTTTTTCAAGCTTAAAAGATACCAGGAAGCCCGTGAGCAATATCATGAGGCTATAAAAATAGAGCCAAAACATGGAGATGCCTACAACAATCTTGCTAATTTGAGTTATATATATAAGCAATACCAAAAAGCTTTGGATTATCTGAATCTGGCAGAAAAATACGGAGCCAAAATCCACCCTGAATTCAAGAAAGCAATCTTAAAAGCTATCGAGAAAAATCTTTATTAATACAAAATATTGGATTGAATCCAATAAATTGGATTATAAGTGTTAAGTTACGAATGTTAGTCTAGGCCTAACTTATTGATAATAAATAAGATAACAAAAAATAATAGATTGGCATAAATATTGCTACTTTAAAATATTTGAATAGTTTTTTTAACATAATAAAAGGGAGGATATCTCGGTTGTTATGGAAGGAGCTTCATCTCAGTAGCAAGTTATTAGAGCATTTCTATTTAAAGAGAGAAAACGCATTCAAAAAATCTTGAACTTGACGCCATGAAAAATAAGATAAATTCAAAAGGAGGTGATAATCAGGACAGAACAAAAATAAAGGCTAAAGGAGGAGTGGAACAATTTCACTCCTGGGGATAAGAATGAACTCCCGATATTTTGGGAAAAAGGAGAAATTTATGAAAAAATTATTTAGTTTGCTGGGAGCAATTCTTCTTCTCACAGCAGGATTTTCCTATGCTCAGGAACGAACAGGAGAATTAAACGGAACTGTAGTTGACGATACAGCGGTACCTCTTCCTGGAGTTACAGTAGAAGCAAGAAGCCCTTCGCTGATCGGAATAGGTGTTACAGTAACTAATGAAGCGGGTCGGTATAGATTAATAAAGTTGCCTCCCGGAAATTACACGATTACTTTCAAACTTCCTGGTTTTAACACCTTAAGAAGAGAAGGAATTCTAATTAGATTAGGAAGTGCTGTTAGGATAAATGCGGAAATTTCACCAGTAACCGTAGAGGAAGAAATCACTATTATCGGTCAATCTCCTCTTGTGGACATCAGAAAGAGTTCTTCAACATTCGAAATCACAAAAGAGATGTTTTCCAAGCTCCCCAAAGGCAGAAATTTTTCTTCAGTGGTCACAAGTATTAGTGGTGTCAACGACGAAAGTGAACTTGAGGGAATTTCCATGGATGGTGCCAGCAGTTCAGAGAATGTGTTCTTTATTGATGGTGTGGACACAACGGGAATGTACGATGGTACTTCCGGTCAGAGGGTGATGTTTGAGTTCATCGAGGAAGTTCAGGTTAAATCCAGCGGATACGAGGCCCAGTTTGGTGGGTCCATGGGTGGAGTTATCAACGTTGTCACCCGAAGTGGAGGAAATGAATTTCATGGAGAAGTGTTACTCTATTCTATGTCCGATAAACTTAATGGTGAGTCAAGACCAACCTTGAGAAGAGCCCTTTATGATAGTTCATCATTTGAGTATATCGCTTATCCAGAAGATGACTGGAATAGATATGAAGTCGGCTTTGCTTTAGGCGGATATTTGATCAAGGATAAGCTGTGGTTCTTCGGAGCTTACCTACCCAGGTTTGAGCTAACCAAGAGGACTACCTACTTCGAACCTGATGTAGAAATACAAAAGCAATTTACCATGTCTGAACAATGGCACCATGCTTCCTTTAAATTGACGTATCAACCTATCTCTGCTCTCCGTTTAAGTGCAAGCTGGAATACA
>DAOVHK010000062.1 GCA_030671905.1 Clostridia bacterium
TAAAATGGGTGCCAAAACTGGTAGGTAGCTCGTAAACCAGGACAAAGAAAAACAGCATTCTAAAGAGCATTCAGCCAACAACAATCTTTTAGGGGGCGATATAATGAAGACTATCGCAATACTTGCAGACCTGAAAAGAAAAAAGCCCAAAGCTACTGTCCAGAAGTTGACTTCTCGTTTACAAAAAAAGAAGATAAAAGTTTTAGTGAACGAAATTTCAAAACAGACCGATTTGGTTATCGCATTGGGTGGCGATGGAATTATACTAAAAACAGCCCGTCAGGTAAGCGGGTTTAATCTGCCTGTGTTAGGGGTTAACCTCGGTGGACTTGGATTCCTGGCAGGAGTGAGCCTCTCGGATTTGTACCCAACATTGGACCTAATTTTAAAAAAGAGATTTAGAACTGTAGAAAGGATGTTATTATGTGCCCAAGTGGTGCGTAAAGGTAAGACCGCAGGGAAATTCTTAGCTTTAAATGATGTAGTAGTAAAAAATGGGATTACAGCGAGAGTAATAAAATTGAGACTGGAAGTAAATAACCAGTATGTTGCCACATATGTGGGAGACGGGTTAATTATTTCCACTCCTACAGGTTCCACAGCCTATTCCTTAGCTGCCAGTGGTCCCATAGTTCACCCGGATTTATCGCTTATCATCTTGTCACCTATTTGTCCCCATACTTTGGCTTTACGCCCATTGATTATTTCGTCTAAGGATACGATTAAGATTAGGGTTGAGACTGACCATGATGAGGTTATTCTTACTATGGATGGGCAGGAAAACATTCCCTTGAAGTTGGGAGATTTGGTTCAAGTAAGAAAAGCAAAGGAAAGATTAAAACTAATCGTCCCTGAAAAGAAAAGTTATTATCAGGTGTTGAGGACGAAGATGAAGTGGGGAGAGAGGTAGTCGGCCTTGGTTTCTCGCTAAAATTTCCAAGGCTTCTCACAAATTGAATTTTTTGCACAGATTGAATCTGTGCCTACAATGGTTTTGCATAATATTTGTAGGCACGGTTTCAACCGTGCAGAAACTCTGCCTTCATATGGATTGAGGATATGATGTTACGGGAATTATCCATAAAAAATTTTGCTTTGATTGAAGAATTGCATATATCTCTTGATAAGGGTCTGAATATTTTAACCGGCGAGACAGGGGCTGGAAAATCGATAATTATCGGAGCAATCGGGCTAGTTCTAGGAGAGAGAGCCTCTTCTGAAGTTATCAGGAAAGGGAGCGACCTCTGTGAGGTCAGGGGACTATTTGAGGTTAAGGAGAATATCAGGTTGAAAGAGATGCTCGCTGAGAAAGGTCTCTTAAGTTGCAAGGAAGAAGAGTTTATTCTGAAGAGAGAATTGAGTCGACAGGGAAGGGGGCGCTGTTTCCTGAACGGCCAGATTATTACTTTGGGAATGATGGAAGAAATTGGCAACTATTTAGTGGATGTGCACGGACAACATGAACATCAGGCCCTGCTCAAGCCTGGTGTTGCCAGGGACCTCCTGGATGAATTCGGAGTGTTGATGAAGCTCAGGAAGAAAACTGAACAGACCTACCGTAAGTTTCGGGAGAAGTCACGTGAACTGGAAGAATTGCGTGCCTCAGAGAAGGAACGGGAACAGCAAATCGACCTTTATCAATTTCAAATAAAAGAGATTGACCAGGCTAATCTTTCTGTTGAGGAAGAAGAAGTCTTGGAAAGAGAACATAAAGTTTTGAGTAATGCAGAAAAGTTGAACCAGTTGAGCCAGGAGCTTTATCACCATCTTTACGAAGGAGCAGGTTCGATTACGGAGAAGATGACCTTGGTGGAGAGAGATCTGGAAAAGATTGTTGCTATCGACCAGACGCTAAAGGATGAGTTAAAGGAATTGGGTGAGGTAAAGTATCGAATAGATGAGATGGCTATAGCGATAAGAGATTATAGGAGAAAAATAGAATTTAATCCCCAAAGGTTGGAAGAAATACTGGAAAGGAAAGAGTTAATTAGTAAACTTAAACGAAAATATGGAAATACAATAAAAGATACTCTGAATTATAGAAAAGAAACACAGGTTAAATTAGACAAACTGCTTAATAGTGCCAGGAGTATGGAAGAGACTATAGGTGAGGTAGAGAGACTCCAAGAAGAACTTGCGCGGCAGGCGGGCAAGCTTTCTGGCGAGAGAAAGATAGCAGGAGCTAAGTTAAAGAAGAAGGTGGAACAGGAACTGAAGGAATTGGGGATGGGAAAAGCAAGATTCGATGTGGAGATTAACCAAGGCGAAATTAAGTCTACCGGAATGGATGAAATCAGGTTTCTGGTTGCTCCCAATGTGGGAGAGGATTTAAAGCCTATAAATCAGATTGCTTCTGGCGGAGAGATATCGCGTATAATGTTAGCACTGAAGACTATTCTGGCACGGGCAGACCAGATACCGACTTTGATCTTTGACGAGATTGACGCAGCCATCGGTGGAAAAATTGCCCAGGTTGTAGGTAGAAAAATGAAAACTCTCTCTCCCAATCATCAGGTTATCTGCATTACGCACCTTCCACAAATTGCTGTTTTCGCATCGAATCACTATTTTGTGGATAAAAAGATTAGTGGTGGGCGTACAAAAACAATGACTGCTCTTTTGGATAAGAAAGGAAAGGAAAGCGAGATTGCGCGCATGTTGAGTGGGGAACGGCTGACAGAGATAACTTTAAAACACGCCAGAGAAATGATAAGAGAAGGCCAGTCTTAAAAATTTGGTAAACAGATGGGAAAAATTATAATAAACATTGAACAATGTAAAGGTTGTAAGTTATGTGTGATATTCTGCCCAAAGCAGCTTATAAAGTTATCAGAAAAATTAAACCCGGCTGGTTACCATCCAGCCGAGTTTATTGATAATGGGCAGTGTAACAGTTGTGGTTTGTGCTACCAGATGTGTCCGGATGTGGCAATTGAGGTATGGAAGGGGGAGAAAAGATAGTTTGTTCTTCGCACAGGAATTTTTTTACGCCAAAAAACTTCAGACTCTGCAAAGCGCAAAAATAAACTCACCCGCTCTGCGGATTCGAACAAATTTTTGCTTGGAAGAGAATATGTCGTCCTCGTTTTTTGGCTAAAATTCCAAGAGCTCTTCACAAACTATCTTTTCTGTGTTAGTTGGAAAATAGTATACTCCTCATAAATTAACTTTTTAAGGGTGATTAAAAGATGGAAAATAGAATTTTGATGCAGGGGAATCACGCTGTGGGTGAGGGAGGGTTACAGGGAGGCTGCCAAGCCTATTTTGGCTATCCTATAACTCCCCAAAACGAGCTGACCCAATATATGGCTAAGAGAATGGTAGAGGAAAGAAAAGTATTTATCCAGGCGGAAAGCGAGCTAGCGGCAATTAATATGGTCTTTGGCGCTTCTCTGGTAGGTGCACGGGCAATGACTACCTCTTCTTCCCCTGGAATAAGCTTGAAACAGGAAGGCATCTCCTATATGGTAGGTTGTGAACTCCCGGGTGTGATTGTAAATATTCAGAGGGGAGGACCTGGGTTGGGGAATATTGCAGGTGCCCAGGGTGACTACTTTCAGGCGACAAGAGGAGGGGGACACGGAGATTACTACTTGATTGTGCTTGCTCCTGACTCAGTTCAGGAAATGTACGATTTAACTCGGGAAGCTTTCGATTTGGCTGATAAGTACAGAAATCCTGTAATTGTCCTTGCCGATGGTATTTTAGGTCAGATGCTCGAACCAGTAAAGATTGTGAAGAAGAATCCGATGTCAAATTTCAGTGCTAAAAAAGATTGGATTCTGGACGGCTGTAAAGGGAGAAAGCCGCGAATGGTTCGTTCACTACTGATGGGCGAAGGAGTTTTGGAAGAGCACAACTTGAAACTGGGTAAGAAATATGAAAGGATGAGGAAATCAGAAGTAAGAGTGGAGACAGATAATCTTGAAGATGCTGAAGTGGCGTTGGTGGGCTATGGCATTTCTGCCCGGATATGTAAGGAGGCAATGGAGATTGCCAGGCAAAAAGGAATAAAAGTGGGACTGGTTAGGCCAATTACACTCTGGCCTTTTCCAGAAAAAGTTATCGCTGAAAATGTAGACAGATTAAAAGCATTTCTGGTTATAGAAATGAGTCTGGGACAGATGGTTGAGGATGTGCGCTTGGCGACTAATGGGAAATGTCCGGTATATTTTTATGGAAGGACTGGGGGTGGCATTCCGGAAGTGGATGTAATTGTGGAAAGGATTGAAAAAATACTAAAATGAAAAAAATATTTTCACGACCAGAAAGTTTAACGGCAAAAAGAAATATTTATTGTTCGGGTTGTGGACATGGGATTGTCCACCGGCTAATTGCTGAAGTCATCGATGAGCTGGGAATAAGAGAGAAGACGATAGGTGTTGCCCCAGTGGGATGTGCTGTTTTTGCTTATGATTATTGGAATTTCGACGTTACCGAGGCAGCGCATGGAAGACCTCCTGCTGTAGCTACTGGAATCAAGAGAGTCCTTCCAGATAGAGTTGTTTTTACCTATCAGGGGGATGGTGACCTGGCTGCAATTGGCACAGCAGAAACGGTCCATGCTGCCAATCGGGGAGAAAATATTACCATCATATTCGTCAATAATGGTGTCTATGGTATGACCGGTGGTCAAATGGCTCCCACAACACTTATCGCTCAGAAGACCACCACCACTCCTCTGGGGAGAGACCCTAAAATTGCTGGCTATCCCATTAAGATTTCAGAAGCACTGGGACAGTTGGAAGGTTCTGTTTATATTGAGAGAGTAACAGTGAATAGTCCCAAAAATACCATCAAAGCAAAAAGAGCAATTAAGAAGGCGTTTCAAAACCAGATACAGAATAAGGGGTTTTCACTAGTGGAAGTGCTATCCATGTGTCCCATTGCATGGGGAGTTAACCCCGTGGAAGCACTGAAGTGGATTGAACAGAAGATGATACCTGTTTTTCCGTTGGGAGTAATAAAAGATAAAGACTTGACAGCAAAGGGAAATTTATGAGAGAAGAGATAATTATGGCTGGCTTCGGTGGACAGGGAATAATGTTTGCCGGGACTTTGCTCGCCCACGCGGCAATGGAGGAAGGACTCAATGTAACTTACTTTCCTTCCTATGGAGCGGAAATGCGCGGGGGGACGGCTAACTGCACGGTGATTATTTCTGATGAGAACATAGGTTCTCCTGTAGTCACTAATCCTTCTGCTCTTCTGGCAATGAATGAGAGTTCTTTAGAAAAGTTTTCCTCAAAAGTTAAAAAGGACGGATTAATAATAGTAAATTCATCTTTATTGAAGAAAGAAATAAAAATTAATGATGTGGAAATCTTAAAGATTCCAGCCACAGAACTGGCAGAGAAGTTAGGGGACAATAAAGTGGCGAATATGGTGATTTTAGGAGCATACATAAACAGAAGCAAGGTGGTCTCCCTGGAGCGAACTATGGACTCTTTAAAAAAAGTGCTGGGCGAGGGAAGAAAAAACCTGCTTAAACTGAATAGAGAAGCGCTCAAGAAAGGAGAAGAAAACAGATGATTCGAAAAGCTAAAATTTCCGACATCAAAGAGCTACAAAAGTTGATAAATTTTTATGCTGAGCGAGGAGAAATGTTACCCAGGTCATTAAACGAACTCTATGAAAACCTGAGGGATTTTTTAGTTTTTGAGGAGAAAGGGGAAATTTTAGGTTGTTGTGCTCTGCACGTGTCCTGGGAAGACCTTGGTGAAATCAAATCTCTGACAGTTAAGTCCGGATACACAGGAAAGGGAATTGGCAAAAAGCTCATTGAGGGATGTCTTAAGGAGACAAAGGAACTGGGGATAAAGAAAGTTTTTGCGCTCACCTATAAGCCAGAATATTTTAAGAAAGAAGGGTTTAGAAAAATAGAAAAAGACGAATTACCACATAAGATATGGAGTGAGTGTATTAATTGTCCAAAATTCCCTGATTGCGATGAAGTAGCTATGTTAAAAGAGATGTAATAGGAGTGTAAAGCGAAAGCTTTACTGGTCAAACTTTCGTTTGACACTCCAGGAGTGGTGAGGAGGAGATTTTGAGAAGAAAAACTTTGTCTATTTTTCTGTTTTTTTTATTTATTTGCTTTGTAGCTTCGCCAGTTTTTGGCAAGAGCCATCTGGAGTTAGCAAACGAGTATGCCGAGCAAAGCGAGCGGTATTTCCAGGAAGCAGTAAATGAGTACAAGTTAGCATTAAAGGACCCTGAATCCAACGTTAATGAGGTACGCTTTCTACTGGGCAAGCTCTATTACCACCACGGCAAATATCCAGAATCAATTAAACAGTTATCTCAGGTTTACGAAAAAGAGAAAGATAATTTTGCTGTGGTAAAACTTCTTGCCCTCTCACATTTTATCCAGGGAGACTATACTGAAGCTCTGGCTATTTTCGATAAATGGGAAGAATCTAAGGACGGCGAGTTTCTATATTTTTACGGACGGACTTGTGAAAAGCAGAATCTCTTTAACCAGGCGATTAAGGTTTATAGAAAGATTATTAGAGGAGACTACAAACTTCTTGCTTCTCGGCGTATTACAGCAATTAATGCTCAGATTGGAGTGGCGAGAGTAGATGAAATAGAGAACAAGTTCATCCGAGAGTTGATTGTGAATGCTCCCGGACAGGAAGAGTATCCCAATGCAGGAGCAATAATTCTTTTAGACAATGGAAAATTTGAGATTTTACCTGATTTTACTGCTAGGGATGAGGTCCACTTCATAGTGAAGATATTGAACGACCGTGGGAAACACTACGGAGAAGTGAAGTTGAATTACGATTCAACATACGAGAGGATTGAGCTCGAATATGCCCGGACGATAAAACCCGATGGCACAATTGTCCCGGTTGGTGATAAACATATTCGCGATGTTTCCAAATATCTGAATTACCCTTTGTACAGTAATGCTCGAGTTAAAATTATCTCCATGCCAGAAGTTGCTGAAGGCTCGATTATTGAATACAAAGCAAAATGGCACATCAATAAATTAATTAATAAGAAAGATTTTTCCTTCCATTATGGCATTCAGGGTTACGAGCCCTACCTTAACCAGAAACTCACTGTAGTAGTTCCAGCAGATTATAAATTTAATTTTAAATCTTATAATCCAGGCTATACAAATTACAAAGTAGATTTCTCGCCAGAAATCAAAGAAGTAGGCGATAAGAGAATTTACGTTTGGGAGTTTAAGAATGCGCCAGAAATCATTGTGGAACCCTCAATGCCTCCTTGGCAGGAAATTGTGCCCAGCCTTTCTCTCTCTTCATTTAACAGGTGGGAGGATATCTACGACTGGTGGTGGAATGTAGCAAAGGACAAGATGGATGTTGATAAGGAAATAAAAACAAAAATGAAAGAACTGACTAAGGGTAAGAAAACCCAGGAAGACAAAGCCAGGGCAATCTATCACTGGGTAGCCTCCAAGGTCAGGTATGTGGCTGTAGAGTATGGTCAGGCAGGATTCGAACCTCATTCTGCTATTGAAATTTTCAAAAACAAATATGGTGATTGTAAAGATCAGGCTATGCTTCTAATTGCAATGTTAAAACGTTCAGGAATTTCAGCCTATCCGGTACTGATTGGTACCAGAGGGTGCTGGGTTTTAGATGAGGAGTTTCCGATATTGACTTTTAATCATGCTATAGTGGCGGCAAAGGTCGATGGAAAGACGGTCTTTCTGGATCCCACAGCGGAAACAGCATCCTTTGGAGATTTTCCTTCCTCTGACCAGGATAGAAAGGTTTTGGTGTTTTATGAAAGAGAAGGAAGGATTGAGAAGACTCCTCTTTTACCTGCAGAGCATAATAAAGTTTCCAGGACAATGAAAATTAAAATTCGTAATGACGAAACCATCTCTGCCACTCGAGAAATTAAGACTTTCGGGATGTACGACCGGGGTCAAAGAGCCTGGCTTAAGTATACTAAGCCTGTTCTGGTTCAGGAACAGCTTAAGGAGAAGATAAACACAATTACCCCTGGAGGAGAACTTCTCAATTATACAATAAGCGAGGTGGAGAATCTCAACCAACCAGTAGAAATCAGAACGGAGTTTAAAGGGCCTAAATTTCTAACCA
>DAOVHK010000043.1 GCA_030671905.1 Clostridia bacterium
ATGTCAAAGGGCTTGGTAATGTAATCGTAAGCACCTTCGCGCATTGCCTCTACCGCTGATTTAACAGAAGGATAGGCAGTAATGGCAATAATACATATATCCCTATTTATCTGTTTAGTTTCTTTTATTACCTCAATGCCATTCATTCCAGGCATTTTTAAATCAGTGATTACTACATTATAGTCATCCTCTTTGATTTCGCCTAATGCCTTTTCTCCAGTAGATACAGCCTTGACCTCATATCCGGCATCGGTTAACACGCCGGTTAAAAGGTTACGCATTACCTCTGCGTCATCAACAACTAAGATTTTGATTTTCTCTGACATCTTTTTCTTTCTTTAATAATGTATAAAATAAAATTAAAAATTTTCGTAAGCTATGCTCTGTGAATTTGTTCCAGGCAATGAATTTTTTCTTTGAGATTCTTCAGAGAGGCCCCCTTTTTAATTTATTAACTGGAACTGACCGGTAAGGTAATGGTAAACGTCGTTCCTTTAGCAACCTTGCTCTCTGCAGTTATTGCTCCCTTATGTTCCTTAATAATCTGGTAAGTTATAGATAGTCCTATTCCTACTGATTTCCAATCTTCCTTGGTGGTAAAGAATGGCTCGAACACCTTTTCTAAGTTCTCTTTAGGGATTCCACAGCCTGTGTCTTTGAAGCTAATCTTTAGATTCTTCTTTCCCTTCTCCGTCTTGGTGCTTACCCGAATATTCAATTTTCCACCTTTGGGCATGGCATGTTGAGCATTAATGATAATGTTGGTAAAGGCCTGCTGCAATTGGTTGACATTGCCGGATATAGAAGGTAACCCTGGTTCATAATTAGTAGTAAGTTTGATATTTTGTAACTCCAGCTGGTGTCTTATAATTGAAAGGGTTTTTTCGATTAACTGTTTTATATCCAGAACCACAGGTTCTACTGTAGGCTTGCGGGAAAATGAAAGTAAACTCTCCACAATCGACTTGCAACGCTTCGCTTCCTTTTCAATGTATTCAATATATTGCTTATAGGCTTTAAAATCCTTAGGAACAACATCGAGCTTTGATAGCTTCTGGAGGATAAATTGTGCGTACCCCAGGATGCCACCGATGGGGTTGTTTAACTCATGGGCAACAGCAGCGCCGAGCTGACCGATCGTGGACATCTTTGCTGATTGGATTAACTGGGCTTGGGTCAGTTTTAATTGCTTTGTCCTCTCTTCAACCTTTTGTTCTAATGTATCGCTCCACCGCGCTAAATCCTCTTTTTCCTTCTTCTCTTTGGCTATTATCTCCTGATAATATATGGCTCTATATGCACTCTTGGAGGCTACGGTAGCAACTATCTTAACATACCCTCCCTTCTTTTTTAAGGCCTCACAGATTTTCTTAAACTCTGCTTCAGTATAAGAGCCCTTCCTGGGAAGCTTCACCTCCTTGATAGCTTCGTTAATAAACTTTTCTGCCGCCTCAATCCCTATTGACTGCCTGAGCAGTCCTACCAGGGATTCGATATTTATCTCCGCCATTTTCATCTCCCCTATCCTCCCACCACTTTCCAAACTCACTCTTCTCCTTTAGAAAGTGGTAGAGATCGCATTGTTATTCAGGAATCAACAAGACCACGCTGGTAGTATTATGGAATCCACTCAACTGCCCTATTTCCATAGCTATCTCACCATAAGTCTCAAAGCCTATCAGAGGTATTCCTCCAAGAACATCTTTGATTCCATCAACTGCTTTTGAGAAGTCATCTCCTAAGATTACCGCTCGACAGACACAATCGAATACTACTGCACCGGCCAATTTTATACCTTTGCATGCATTGAGAGCAAGTTCAGCCGCTTTTCTTGCTGAGGCAATCTGGGCTTTTTTAGGACTCTCCATCACCCTCAATACCGTTCCCTCCGGTATGGCGCAGGTGAAAGAAATAGGGCCTTTGGTAGTAGTAGTCCCTCCTAACCACCTTATTTTATATTCTGTTCCCGTGAGAAGACCAGCCTCATATCTGGTAAAGAATGTGGCTATTGCTTCAGCCTTTGACATCGTGTCTACATCTATCCCCAATTTCTTCGCATTTTCCCGAGCGTACTTCTTCCACACCTCAAATGGAGATTGACCATCGACTTCGTATACAACGTTCCCTTCCGCTTTAGTTACTGTCAATGGTGGACTAATGGGAGTGTGGCCATGTTTTACTCCAATCGCCACGGGAATTTTGGAAGCAACGAGGGTTAAACCGACGGCATCACTAGCTATTTGCTCATTGATAAACACATGGGTTTCCTTGAACTTAAGATCGTCTGCAGCAGCCCCGCCGGAAAATTTTACATTAGGTCCCAAGGCGTTAACCGCTGCTAATACCGATTCTTCTCCCTTTCCTGCTAAACCATCCACGAGAATGATAGCTGAGAGATAAGGATGATTTTTTACAATGGAGGGGAGTCCAGCTGTAGCCTCTTTAAGGGTCACAATTTCATCTTCTCTTAGTCCAGTCCCAAAACCAGTAAAGAACTTATGATTATCTGAAGAGATTACTCCACAAACCACGCTCTCCTTCTCCACCTTTTTCTCGTTAAATTCACCAGCAGTAGAGCAACCGATAAGGGGAGCATTACCTGTAACCTTCCTTACACCATTGACCACAGCCTGATAATCATACTTACTCGAGGCAAAAACGATAGTGAGGTCAACTTTACTCGATCCAATTTTTCCCATCGCATTCTTAGCTACCTGTTCACCTACTTTAACACTGTCCTCGCCCTTTGCTAACGCTGTTCCAAATTTAGTTGCCATTTTTATCCTCCCTTATGAATCTAATACTGAGTTTGTCAAAAATTCTGCCCCCAAGATTAATACGCTCAATAATTGGGACCATAGGTCCTATGGAAGAATAGGTCCTTCTTTTTCCTTTCCTTATCACCTCCTTGCAGGAATTCGTTTCAGTCAAGGCCCATTTTTACTTTTCCATAATGATAATACATAAAACCCCTCATGTCAAATGGAAAATGGAAGCGGATGTTAAGAAAAAAGTTGCTTTATTTTATCTTTTTAAATTAGTATAATATATTCCCATTTTAATAAGAGGAGTTATTTAATAAATTATGGAAGAAAAATTAGAAAGGAAACTCGGTCTACTTGATGTCTTCGCTATTGCTTCCGGAGCAATGATTAGTTCGGGATTATTTATTTTGCCTGCTCTGGCATATGCCAAGACCGGACCTGCTGTAGTCTTCTCTTATATTCTGGCTGGCATTCTGGTTTTGCCGGCAATGCTTGCCAAGGCGGAACTGGCTACTGCTATGCCCAAAGCAGGAGGAGTCTATTTTTTTATTGAAAGAAGTATGGGAGCTCCCATAGGTACTATCGGTGGACTTGCCAGTTGGTTTTCCTTGAGTTTTAAGAGCGCCTTTGCCCTTGTGGGAATAGGCATATTTGCTATGCTGGTTATTCCCGGTATTACAGGGACACAAATAAAACTTATTGCTGTAGGATGTTGTCTTTTCTTTATGTTTATTAATATTATTGGTGTTAAACATACCGGAAGATTCCAGATAGCATTGGTCCTTTCTCTTATCGGTCTACTCCTTTTATATGTCTTTCGTGGCTTTCTACTTATTCAACCACAGAGATATGCTCCTTTTATGCCTTTTGGTTGGGCTTCGGTTTTTGCTACTGCCGGTCTTGTTTTTGTTTCCTTTGGAGGTTTAACAAAGATATGCTGTGTTGCCGAAGAGGTGAAAAACCCGGGACGCAATATCCCTTTAGGAATGTTTCTTGCTTTTACCATTGTGATGATTCTTTATGCTTTAGTTGTATCCGTAACAGTAGGATTGCTCGATTCTATAGAGCTTGCCAATTCTCTTACTCCCATTTCCCTTGGCGCCAGCACTTTCATGGGAAATTTAGGAGGTCTGATACTGGGCTTTGCTGCCTTTTTGGCGTTTATCTCTACGGCTAATGCCGGTATCTTAACCGCTTCCCGGGATGCGATGGCTATGAGCCGGGATTACCTCTTACCTAAATTTTTTCAGAGAATAGATGCCAGGTCTAAAACCCCCCGTTTTTCTATAATCTTTACCGCTGCTTTTATGATTATTGTTATCTTATTTTTAAGCCTGGAGGATTTGGTCAAGACAGCATCTACCCTAAAAATTCTATTGTTTATGTTTGTAAATTTATCCCTTATTGTTATGCGAGAAAGCAAGATACAGAGTTATCGGCCAAAATTTCGTTCTCCCCTCTATCCCTGGATTCATATATTAGGAATCGTGGGATATGGATTTCTTATTTTTGAAATGGGAAGGATTCCTCTTTCCATAACCGGGATTTTTATCGTTTGTGGACTGGTCTGGTATTTAGTTTACGCCAGGAACAGAGTAAGTCGCCAGGCGGCTCTGGTGCATGTTATTGAACGAGTTACTGCCAGAGAGTTAGTTGACGCTACTTTACCTGAGGAGTTAAGAGATATTATCATTGAGCGGGATAAGATTGTTGAAGACAGATTTGATGACCTTATAAAGAAATGTGAAATTTTAGACTACGACCCAGCTACCACTACAAAATTTATGATTGAGGACATGTTTAAAATAGTAGCAAATGTTCTCTCCCGACGATTACAGATAGAGGAAAAGACCTTGTTTAATCTTTTTATGAAAAGAGAAAAACAATCGAGCACAGTGGTTGCTCCCGGGCTGGCAATACCCCACATCGTTGTCAAAGGAGCGGGCAAGTTTGACATCCTAATAGTGCGCTGCAGGAAAGGAATTGCTTTTCCTGATACACCCCAACCGGTGCACACTCTGTTTGTTCTGGTGGGCTCTTCTGATGAACGCAATTTCCACCTCCGCGCCTTAGCAGCTATTGCCCAGATTGCCCAGGATAAAGATTTCGATAAAAACTGGTTAAAGGCGCGGAATATCGAAGAATTAAGACATATTATTTTACTGGCGGAAAGAAAACGTGTGGGTATAATATAAACCCCTTGCTCTCTCTTTTTCGGGAAACTCCTTTAGTTGACTGAATTTCCTTTCCATCCTTCCTCTGGTCTATCCACGGTAAGTAGCACTTCTGTATCAGTCATTCCTGAAGGCAAGCCAAAGAGAAAACATAAATTATTTTACTTGCAACCGCGGAAAGTATTTAGTAGAATAAATTTTCTTGAGCAGGTGGTCTTTTAGGTGGCGAAAATAATTTTATGTAAACAAGGAGGAAGAAATGGGTAGTTGGGCGAAATTTCCTGATGGGATTGAGGTGGAAGAGGCTGTCTTTAAGGTATTAGCTAAATATGCACCTTCCGGCACTTTAGACGTTTTTGCTTCCGATCAACATAACTCTTATCTCAAGTTAACTTCATCTTATCTGAAGCACATTGGTGAAAGCAGAAAAGGTACTGATGAGGATGTGAAAGAAGTATGCCGGAGATTTGCTAAGTCTTTAGGCGGGATTCCTACGGCTGCTCTATTCAATCAGTTAGCCTTCAGAAGTCCCGGCTTCAGGGAGTTACTGGGGAAGAACGTTCTCCTTATTGGGAGACTTGAGGATACTAATACCATTCCGGTTGATGACGGCCGGGGTCAGCTTGCCCAGTTAGCTGTCAAGCCAGAGGAATGTAAAGATGAGGTAGATGGTTTTAAAACCCTGGTAAAGCTTAATCCAGACCATAAAGAGAGCTGGAAAAAGAACTTAGAGTGGCTCCAGGGAGTCTTTGAAAGATGTAAGAAGCTGGGCAAGCCCCTGTTCAATGAGACATTGATATTTCAATCGCCGGGTGAATCGAAGGCTGATATGGCCAGAAGGCTACCTGATGACTTGGTGAAGATGGCGGAAGATTTCGGCCCTCTGGGACATTTTTATAAGACTCAAGTGCCTGTTCTCTGGGTAGAAGAGGGTGATAAGATTACCAAAATATGCGACGCAAAAGTTATAAGAGATGCAGCGAAAGCTATGGCTAAAATTGTTCCCAGACCAATGCTGCTTTTGAGTGCTGCTGTCGATTTCGAGCAATATTCTTCCCAGTACGGGATAGTAGCAGATCTCTTTGCCGGACCGATGTGTGGGCGGGCCTATTTTAAAGAATCGTTTAGCGACCCCGAGACAAAAGATGGGGACAGTTTAGAAGCGAGCTTTAAACGGATTGCTCTTCCTCGTATCAAACATATTAAGAAATTAGCGCAGGTGATGAGTGAGGCGTGGTGGCATAAGTTTTCACAGATGTCTGATGAAGCAAAGTCTCTCGTCGATTTAGATGCCAAGACAAAGGTTTCCAGCATAAAAGCTGACTACGGTTACTGATATAGGTTTTTGGTAAATTTTATCTTCAAAATTTGAATCCCCTAAATTTTTTTCTTGACAAAATGATACTAATCTGGTATCATTATAATAGAAATCAATTTGGACCTAATGGACTTAGTGGGATAAGAGGAGGTCTCGGGAGATGAAGTTAATTACCAGAGATACCGATTATGCAATAAGAGCGCTCTGTTTTATTGCTAAGTGTGAAAAAGAGATAGTTCCTGTTTCTGAGTTGAATAGAAACTTAAGAATCCCCGGGCCGTTTTTAAGGAAGATACTGCAGATATTAAATAAAAAAAGACTACTTAGGTCATATAAAGGTAAAGGTGGCGGTTTTATGTTGGCACTTGCACCGAATAAAATATTTCTGGCTGATTTAATCGAAATATTCCAGGGTTCATTAAAACTGAATGAATGCATTTTTAAAAAGCGGATTTGCCCGGATAGAAAGACTTGTAAACTTAAGAAAAGAATAGATAATATTCAAAAGCAGGTTATCTCTGAATTAAAAGATATTACATTAGCGTCTTTATTGGATGAGGTCCGAACTTATAGAGCGAAAGGAGCATAAGCTGATGGCAAAGAGAAAGATAATAAACATAAATGAAGAAAAGTGTAATGGCTGTGGGCTGTGCATTCCCAACTGCCCTGAGGGGGCTTTGCAGATAATAGATGGAAAGGCAAGGCTTATAAGCGATTTATTCTGTGATGGTTTAGGTGCCTGCATTGGCTACTGCCCTGAAGGAGCAATTACTATAGAAGAAAGAGAAGCTCAAGAGTATGATGAAAAAAAGGTTATGGAAAATATCGTGAAACAGGGAAAGAATGTAATTAAAGCGCACTTAAAACATCTTAGAGAGCATAACCAGAGTGAATATCTTAAACAGGCAATAGATTTCTTAAAAGAGAGAAATATAGAAATTCATCTTGAACAAGAACATTTGGCCAGTAAGCATAAACATATGTCTCCTTTTTCTGAATGCCCTGGCTCAAAGATAATGGATTTTAGAGAGAGGAAAGAAGTGGCTGAAGAAAAGAAAACTGTCTCTAAAGGTATATCTCGACTCAGACAATGGCCTGTGCAGATTATGCTTGTTCCGCCATTTGCGCCTTATCTAAAGGATGCCGACTTATTGATAGCTGCAGATTGTGTCCCTTTTGCCTATGTGGATTTCCACGATGATTTATTAAAAGGGAAGATTCTACTTGTAGGCTGTCCCAAATTGGATGATGTTGACTTTTACAAAGAGAGAATTACTCAGATTTTTAAAAATAACAATATAAAGTCTATAACCTGCGCCTATATGGAGGTGCCTTGCTGTTTTGGATTGGTGAGTATTATCAAATCGGCAATTTCTGCCTCGGGTAAAGATATACCATTCAAAGAGGTTACTATTAGTATAAAAGGAGAAAAATTAAGATGATTTTTAAGTGTCCGGGGGCTCAAAGGTTTAGACAGCCCCAACCAGAGATTATAAACTGCCCTTTCTGCTCTGAGGAAGTAGAGATATGGACAAATGAGGTTCAGGTAACTTGCCCGAATTGCAAGAAGACTGTAATGCGTCAACAAGGCACCAGTTGTCTCGATTGGTGTAGATACGCAAAAGAGTGTGTGGGAGAAGAAGTCTACAATAAATACATAAAAAATAGGTCAATAACCAGAAAACCAAGAATTACAAAGGGATTAAAGAAAGATTTCGATGATGATAAAAAGGATAAAACACGCTAAAAGAAGATATATATGCCATACAAAGCTCTTGACAGTTATGGATAAGTTGTATAGAATGAATGGTACTTAGTAACAATTAATGAAGAGAAAAACAAGGAGGATGCAATGAAAGAAAAAGTGGAAGCTGCTTTAAATAAGATAAGGCCATCGCTTCAAGCAGATGGCGGAGATGTAGAGCTAATAGAGGTCACTTCTGATGGGGTAGTCAAGGTAAAATTGACTGGTGCCTGTCGCGGATGTCCGATGAGCCAGATGACCCTGAAAGCGGGCATAGAGAAGGTAATAAAACAAGAAGTGCCCGAAGTAAAAGAAGTTGTTGCTGTATAAAAATGAGACTGGAAAAGAAGAGAAAAAAAGCATTGACAAGGGTTAAGTAATATTATAAATTAGATTACCCAATTAATGAAAATTTAATAATAGGCTTGACAGATAAATGTCCCTTGGGCTTATTTTAATTGACGAAGAGGTCGAAAGGCAAAGATGCCCCTAACGATGGTTAGGGGTTTTTTTTCGAATATCTGTTTTCCATGGCGCAGGGAGATAATCGTATTAGGGGATGAACAAGAAGTGAAAGATGGCTGATTTAAAACCAAAGGTTTCTATCATTGGCTGTGGGAATGTTGGTATGCGCTATGCCTACGCTTTAATGTTAAAAGGTGGGGTGCGCCAAATTGTCCTTGTGGATTTAGATAAGAAAAGGCTTGAGGGTGAAGTTATGGACCTTTCCCACGGTGCTCCTTATATCTCGCCTGTAGAGATAATTGCCGGAGATTATTCCCAGATAAAAAATTCAGATTTAGTGGTAATTACTGCTGGCAGAAAACAGAAGCCGGATCAGACCCGCCTTGACCTGGTAAAAGATAATGTGGAACTTTACAGAAAAATAATTCCTGAAATTGTAAAATATGCCTCCTCTGCTATCCTCCTAATCGTTAGTAACCCCGTGGACGTCCTTTCTTATGCTGCTTATAAATTTTCCTCAAAACCTAAAGAAAAGGTGATTGGTTCTGGAACAGTTTTAGATACAGCGAGAGTTAGATTTCTTTTAAGTAAACATTGCAATGTTGACCCTCGAAATGTCCATGCCTATATTCTAGGTGAACATGGAGATAGCGAGTTTCCTGTCTGGAGCAGGGCAATGATTGGCGGAATTTTGTTTAAAGATTACTGCTATATCTGCAAAAAATCTGCCACCTGCCAGCATGATAAAGAACTTAACAAAGTTTTTACTGAAGTGAAGGATTCGGCATATGAAATAATCGAAAAAAAGCAAGAGACCTCTTATGGAATAGGGCTGGCTCTGGTAAGAATAACCCAGGCAATTATAAATGATGAGAATGCTATTTTACCCGTTTCCTCTTTAGTTGAGGATTACTTAGGGATAAATGATGTATATTTAAGCCTCCCAGCTGTAATCAATAAAGAGGGTGTAAGAGAAGTTTTGCAGATTGAGCTTAATCCACAAGAAAAGCAGGCATTTAAGAATTCCGCAGATGCAATAAAAAAGGTGATAAGAGAAACAGGTTTGTAGACTTTTCTGTCATTTCTTGACTGAAGGGATAAAGGACGAGGAGATATTCTGAGGATTTAATAGAGTAGGAGGTGAAAAATGGCGAAGTTTAAATGTAGTGTATGTAATTATGTATTTGATGGTGAAAATGCGCCGGATAAATGTCCTCGCTGTGGCGCAACAAAGGATAAGTTTGTAAGATTAACAGATGATAAGGCAAAACTTGTTGATAGGGCAAGATGCACAAATCAACTCCATATGGGCTTGGCAACTGTATTAGACCAGGCACATTCTATTGCCGAGACAGGCATCAAGGATAATCTAGACCCGGGGTGCGTAGCTATATTTACCAGAGCAAGGGATGAGGCAAGACTATTGAGTCAATTCATAAAGGCTGAGATAGAAGTCCATATAAACAAGGGTAAATGGGGATAATCACTCGGGTTAGTTCTTTAATGAATTTGGGGTGAATTGTGGAATCAAAAAAAGCACTACTTCGTAAGTCTGAGTTTCATGGAAAGAGGTGAAATTATGGGAAAGGCTATAAAAGGAACCAAAACAGAGAAGAATTTGTTGGCATCTTTTGCCGGAGAGTCGCAGGCAAGAAATCGCTATACTTATTTTGCCAGCGTGGCCAGAAAGGCGGGCTATGAGCAGATAGCGGCAATATTTTTAGAGACTGCTGATAATGAAAAAGAGCATGCCAAGAGATTTTTTAAACTCTTAGGAGGCGGAGATGTAGAGATTACAGCCTCCTATCCAGCTGGCGTGATAGGGGATACAGCAGCAAATCTGGAGGCAGCTGCAGCCGGAGAGAACCTTGAATGGACAAAACTTTACAAACAGGCAGAAGAAGTAGCGCGCCAGGAAGGCTTTGAAGAGGTAGCCGTTCAATTTAAGGAAATAGCAGAAGTAGAAGAACAACATGAAATACGATACAGAAAATTGCTTAAGAACATAAAAGAAGGTAAGGTATTCAAAAAA
The DNA here is from genome assembly GCA_030671905.1 of Clostridia bacterium. Classification (GTDB taxonomy): domain Bacteria; phylum UBA6262; class WVXT01; order WVXT01; family WVXT01; genus WVXT01. The sequence continues at coordinate 10,499 of DAOVHK010000043.1, forward strand.
GATACCGTGGTTAAATGGAAATGTCGTAACTGTGGGTATGTCCATGAGGGAAAAGAGGCGCCTGAAAAATGCCCAGCTTGTGCTCATCCCCAGGGATACTACGAGCTTCTTTGCGAAAATTACTGAAGTCAAATGAAGCCCAAACTTACGGATTCTAAAGGGAGGGAAAATGGATAAAAAGAAATTGCCTAGAATACTTGAAGAGTTTTGTATTGGCTGTGGTCACTGCGTTTTGGCTTGTCATTTGGGAGTATTGAAACTGGAAAACAGAAAATCTAAAGTAGTTAATCCCCAAGCCTGTGATAGCGAAGGAAGATGCGTCTCTGCTTGTCCTCAGAAGGCAATACCACATTTAGAGGATAAGGAATATTGAAAAGGAGAAGACGATATGAAAGTATATCGCTGTA
>DAOVHK010000021.1 GCA_030671905.1 Clostridia bacterium
GGGTGACAGGATACAGGTCGGTCGCCTTTCAGGGTGACGAAATTTTATATATGATTTCCATATTGGGCAGGTGGCGGAATTGGTATACGCGTACGTTTGAGGGGCGTATGGGGTAACCTGTGCGGGTTCAAGTCCCGCCCTGCCCACCAATTGGGTTAGGTTTGAGGGGCGTATAGGGTAACCCGTACGATATTTCCTAGCTCCTCTCCCCTTAGGGCCCTAAGAATCTGCGGGCGTAGTTCAGCTGGTAGAACGTTTGCTTGCCAAGCAAAAGGTCGTGGGTTCGAAACCCATCGCCCGCTCTTTGTTTTCTTTTATGGGGCGGTACCTAAGTGGTTAAGGGAGAAGTCTGCAAATGAAAGTCACTTTAGTGTTATTTTTACTAATGGGATTGGTGCTAATTAATGGATGTGGTAGGAAAGAAGAAAAACAACCTTCAGTGAAAGAGGCAGAAGAAATATCGCTAGGAAGAATAATTCCAGAGAAAAGAGGCGAAAAAACGGTAATTAAAAAAGGGGATAAAATCAAAGTCCAGTATACAGGAAGCCTAAACGATGGGACTATATTTGATAAGTCAAAAGAGGGAGAGCCATTAGAGTTTACTGTGGGAAGTGGACAAATAATACCCGGCTTTGATAAAGCAGTAGAAGGAATGAAATTGAATGAAGAAAAGAAAGTAACTCTAAAACCGGAAAATGCTTATGGGAAAAGAGATGAAACTGCAATAAGAGAGTTCCCCAAAAATTCTTTACCCGAAAATTTTAAACCTGAGAAAGGTATGATGATAAGACTACAAGACCAAACCGGAAGACCAATGCCGGGGACGATAACAGATATAAATGAGAATAGCATAACCGTTGATCTCAACCACCCTTTATCGGGAAAGGATCTTACTTTCAATATAAAGGTTGTTGGTATTGAGTGATTTAAAGGAGGTGAAAATGAACATCTACGTAGGCAATTTGTCGCGCGATGTCACCGAAGAAGATTTACGACAAACTTTTGAAGCCTTTGGGAAGGTCGAAACCGCCGCTATTATTAAGGACAAGTTCAGTGGCGAATCAAGAGGATTCGGATTCGTGGAAATGCCCGCTAAAGCTGAAGCCCAGGCCGCGATCACCGGAGCGAATGGCAAGGAGTTAAAGGGACGACCACTTAAGGTTAATGAGGCTCGCCCTCGTCCCCAAGGCGGCCGTGGTGGAGGTGGAGGAAGACGCGGTGGCGGTGGCGGTGGCGGTGGTGGTGGTGGTGGACGACGCTTCTGGTAAGAGGCGCTCGGACATAATGGAATCATAGTAAAACCAAAAAATAATTCTCAAGATTTCTCGTCTGGAAACCATTCTGTCGATGATAAAAACGACAAAAAAGACGTTTGATATCTTTGTAAATTTTTGTCAATTTTACTATGGTTTGGACATTCTAATAGACACTTTTGAAAGAGAGTAATGGCCTCATGTAGACAACTGAATAGGGATTTATTTAAGCGGGGTCTCTAACGTGAGGTCACCCCGCTTTTTAATTTGCCGGAGCAGTTCAAATTTTATTCCTTCCGTTCGTTTTACTTTTCGATACGGCGATTGGATATTATTGACAAAAACAGTTAATTGTGCTATAAATAAAAAACCCAATACTATCATCATTTATGGCGCGGTACCCAAGTGGTTAAGGGAGAGGTCTGCAAAACCTTTATTCGACGGTTCGAATCCGTCCCGCGCCTCCAGAACCAAAAAGTACCTGTCACTTTTTTTATTTTTGGGCGGTTAGCTCAGTTGGTTAGAGTGCATGGTCGACATCCATGAGGTCACTGGTTCAAGTCCAGTACCGCCCACCATTAATTTTAGAGTTATTGATTATAGTTAGGAGAGACAAGTGGCTAAGAGAAACGAAAAAATTGAGAAAGATTTAGAGGTACTGCGCCATTCCTGTTCCCATATTATGGCGCATGCAGTTACTGAACTTTTTCCTGGTGTAAAGCTTGCTATCGGACCACCTATTGCTGATGGTTTTTACTATGACTTTGATAAGAAAGAGCCTTTCACTCCCCAAGATTTAGAAAAAATTACTGAAAAGATGAAAGAAATTATCAAAAAGAATTATCCCTTCGTTCGTTCTGAAAAGTCGAGAGAAGAGGCGCTGAAATTCTTTGGTGATAGAAGGGAAAAGTATAAAGTTGAACTGATTCAAGACTTGGACGATGAGAAGGTAACTATTTATGAGCAGGGAGGCTTTACTGATCTCTGCCGAGGTCCCCATGTCAAATCGACAGATGAGGTAAAATATTTTAAGTTGTTAAGCGTTGCTGGTGCTTACTGGCGAGGTGATGAGAAGAGGGAGAGCCTCCAGAGAATCTACGGAACAACATTTTTTACCCAGGAGGAGCTGGATAAATATCTATATTTGCAGGAAGAAGCTAAAAAGAGGGACCATCGCAAATTAGGGGTTGAGCTTGACCTTTTCAGCATGCACGAGAGAGCAGGAGCCGGGCTAATATACTGGCATCCTAAGGGCTCACGTATCAGGAAAGTAATAGAGGATTTTTGGGAAGATGAACATCTAAAAAATGGATATGAGCTCGTAGATATTCCCCATATTGCCAGAATAGATTTGTGGCAAACCTCCGGTCACGTCGATTTCTATCAGGAATATATGTATTCGCCTATGGACATCGAGGGGCAGAAGTATATAATTAAACCAATGAATTGTCCCGGACATATACTGATTTATAAAACTAAGATGAGAAGCTATCGTGATTTGCCAATTCGCTGGGCAGAACTGGGAACTGTGTATCGCTATGAGCGTTCGGGAGTCCTGCATGGCCTTATGCGGGTTCGTGGGTTTACTCAGGATGATGCTCACATTTTCTGTCGTCCTGAACAGTTAGAAGATGAGATTGTAGGGGTGATTAAGTTTGTTCTTTTCATGTTAAGGACATTTGGCTTTTCTGATTATGATGTTGCTTTAAGTACACGGCCGGAAAAATATGTGGGAACTCTGGAGAGTTGGAAAAAGGCAGAAAGTGCATTAAAGAAGGCGCTGGAAAAAGTAAAACTTGCCTATGTGGTTAATCCAGGCGAGGGGGTCTTCTATGGACCCAAAATAGATATAAAAATAAAAGACTCATTGGGTCGAGCATGGCAATGTTCCACCATTCAGGTGGATTTTAATCTTCCCGAAAGGTTTGATATTACTTTTATAGACATCAGTGGGCAACGTCGCCGACCAATAATGATTCACCGGGCACTTTTGGGTTCCCTGGAGAGATTCTTTGGAGTTCTAATAGAACATTATGGAGGTGCTTTTCCCGTCTGGCTTGCTCCTGTGCAGGCAACGGTTCTAACTATTACCGACTTACAGAAGGAATATGGTCAGAAAGTCTATAATCGGTTGAAAGAAAAGTCTATAAGAGTGAAAGCAAATTTTGCTAATGAGAAAGTAGATAAAAAAATTCGCAATGCGCAGCTTCAGAAAATTCCCTATATGTTAATCATTGGAAAGAGGGAAGTGGAATCAGAGACAGTCGCTGTAAGAAGAAGGGATCAGAAAGACCTTGGTCCGGTTAAGGTTAACCAATTCATTGAAGACATATTGGAAGAGATAGAAGATAGAAGATAAACCCAATAATGCAGATATTTAATTAGGAGCTGGAAGAAGACAAATAAGAAATTTTTGAGACAGTTCATGAAAAAAGCCCAAAGTTCTGATTATAAATAATAGATTTTTTCACTTGACAAGTGAGAGAGATATTTTGTATAAAAGTTCGGAAGTAGGCTATGCCTCACCTTAAGGAAATTCCGAAAAGGTTGTCATTTTTGAGATAGAAAACTGTGAGGTCCGTCTACGGCGGACTTTTTTTATATTTTAGGAGGTGATGGCTTATAGTAAAAAGAGCGAAGTTGCGAGTAAATGAAAACATCAGAGATAAACAGGTTAAGTTGATTAATGAAGAAGGTAAGATGCAAGGGGTTGTAGAAATCAAAGAAGCTTTGCTTGCCGCCCGTAGTAAACAGATGGATTTAGTAGAGATTATTCCTGGGCAGACGCCTCCTCTTTGCAAAATTATGAATTATAGCAAGTACCGTTATGATCAGAAGAGGAAGAAGAAGGAGGAGGCGCATAAACACAGGAGGGTTGGTCAGTTAAAAGAAGTGAGAATGCGTTCCACAATAGGGCAACACGATTTGGATGTTAAGTCGAAGCACATCCGGGAGTTTTTGGAGACCGAACGCAAGGTAAAAGTCACAATTAATTTCAAAGGAAGGGAAACCAGTCACGCTGATTTAGGGAGAAAAGTTCTGGATACAATCAAAGGAAATTTTTCTTCCATAGCCAACTGTGAGCAGGAACCTCGTTTGGACGGGTATCGAATGACGATGTTGCTTGTTCCCAGGAAAAAGGTACAGACTGAACAAAAGAAAGAGTAGAATTTGTGGATGGAAAAGGGTCGCTGGAGCGACGAATAAGGAGTTCCGTGTTAGCGACGGGCGCGAGACGGTGAGCGCCCCGGGTCCGAAGGACCGCTGGAGCGACGGGCGGAAGACGCTTGAGCGCCCCGGGGAAACGAGAGCGTAGCGAACGTCCCGATGAATCCCGCCCCTGAGAACAGAGGCTGGATGAATCGGGAAGCACAGGCTGATTCACAGAGGAGGCAATTTTGCCTAAGATAAGGACTCATAGTGGTGCTAAAAAGAGGTTTAAATTTACGGCTAAGGGCAAAATTAAACACAAGAGAGTAGGTGCCCGGCATAAATTAGCAAAAAAGAGTTCTAAAAGATTGAGAAAGTTGAGAAAATCGAGCACATCGATTCACAGAGATAGTAGATTGGTAAAGAAACTTTTACCATATGCATGAAGATTATGCGTCCCGATTTTTAATCGGGAACTTCTGTACCAAAATTATGTATGGGGTTAGGTTAAGACAATGGTGAGGATAAAAGGTGGTGTAACTACCAGAAGGCGAAAGAAGAAGCTCTTTCGGTTAACCAAAGGGTATCGGATGGGCAAGAAGCATCTTTATCGCCATGCAACAGAACAACTGGACAAAGGTCTGCAGTATGCCTACAGGGATCGCCGAAGGAAGAAGAGGGATTTTCGTTCTCTGTGGATTATCAGAATAAATGCTGCTTCCCGCTTGAATGCTATGTCTTATAGTCAGTTTATAAGCGGTCTGAGAAAGGCGAAAGTTCAAATTAACCGAAAAATTTTAGCCGATTTGGCGGTGAACGATACAAATGCCTTTTCTCAATTAGTGGCTATTGCCCTTGAGGCGAATAAGAAAGAAATCCCAGAAGCGTAAGGTTCTTAGTTAATTGGTCGGTTGACATGAGAGCTGGTCGGTCACCCTTTAGGGTGACGGAAATGGCACTCTAAAGAGCGCCCGACCAAAATGGGGAATCTATGGCTAAAAATCAGTCGCTTTCTCCTCCTCAAATAGTCGTCCTTGGATTTTTAACCGTTATCCTTATTGGCACGATTCTTCTCTCTCTGCCGCAAGCTACTGCCAGTGGAAAGAGGCAACCACTTGTTGATGCTCTGTTTACGGCAACTTCCGCTGTCTGCGTTACCGGTTTAATAGTTCATGATACCGGCGGTTATTTTTCCTTGTTTGGACAGATTGTTATTCTCTTGCTAATCCAGATAGGTGGTCTGGGTTACATGACTATGGCTACTTTTCTGCTTTTGCTTATTGGCAAGACAATAACGCTTAAAGAAAGATTAATAATGCAGGAATCGATGCCTCAATTCAGCTTGGGAAGCGTGGTTCAGTTTGCAAAATATGTTCTAAAGGTAACCCTTGTTCTGGAAGTTATTGGGGCGGTGATTTTGAGTTTACGCTGGATGGGACAATACCCTGTTTCCAGAGCAATATATCTGGGAATATTTCACTCTGTTTCAGCATTTTGCAACTCAGGTTTTTCCCTGTTTAGTGACAGTTTGAGAGGGTTCCGGGGAGATATGGTTATTTGCCTGACTGTTCTGTCTTTGTTCTTCATCGGAGGACTGGGGTATGTTGTGGTCAGCGACCTCTATTATTTGAGGCATCGTAAGTTTCCCCGACTTTCAGTGCACACTAAATTTGTCTTATCCATTACATTGGCTTTGATTGTTTTGGGAGGAGTTAGCTTCTTTCTCTTGGAATATAAAAATCCTTTGACACTGGCGGGATTGCCAGGAAGAGAGAAAATTATGGCTTCTCTGTTTCAAGCAATGACACCGCGAACAGCCGGGTTTAGTGTGATCAATGTCGGAGGAATGATGCAGGGAAGTTTATTTCTTACTATTATTTTAATGTTCATCGGTGCTTCCCCTGGAGGCACTGGCGGAGGGATTAAGACTACTACTTTTGGAGTTATGCTGGCTACAGTATGGGCTACTCTGAGAGGGAAAAGAGATGTTACACTTTTCAAATATCGCATTTCAGGGGAGATTATTAATAAGTCTTTTGTGGTTGGCTTTTTATCGATATTTTTTATTGTTATTACCACTGTGATTATTACCAGTAGCGAAAGTTATAGCTTCATTAGAGCCTTTTTTGAGACTGTGTCTGCTTTCGGCACAGTAGGGTTGTCCACAGGAATTACCAGCGGACTTTCCAGTCTGGGCAAGACATTGTTGATTGTTACTATGTTTGTAGGAAGGTTGGGACCTCTTACCATTGGAGTGGCGATGATGCGTGAAGTGAAAGACCTGAGGTTCCGCTATCCAGAAAAAAGGGTCCTGGTAGGATGAGGAGGTTGAACAAAATGAAACAATGTGTTGTACTTGGTTTGGGGATTTTCGGCGCCTCTGTAGCTAAGGCTCTTGTAGAGAAAGGTTGCGAGGTGCTGGCGATTGACGAAGATGAAGAGAAAGTTAAAGAGATATCCGACGTCGTTACACAAGCAGTGCAGGCTGATGCAACTGAGGAGAAGGCTCTGCGTGCCCTGGGTGTGGACAAAATGGATATAGCGATTGTCTCTACTGGGGAAGATATGGAAGCAAGCATTCTGATAACTCTCCTGATGAAAGAGTTAGGGATTAAAACTATTGTGGCTAAAGCTGTCTCTCCTTCTCATGGAACTGTGCTACGCAAGGTTGGAGCAACGCGTGTGGTTTTCCCTGAGAGAGATACGGGAGTTAGAGTTGCAAAGAGCCTGGCTACTCCAGACATTCTGGAACACATAGTATTATCTCCAGAATATAGTATCCTGGAAGTTCATGCCCCGAAAAGTTTTATCGGCAGGACTTTAGGAGAGATTGATGTGCGGGCAAAACATGGAGTGAATATAATTGCCATTAAGAGGAAACTTCCTTATTTGACCGATACAGGGGAGTCCGATTTTAAAGAAGAGCTTCTGATTACTCCAGGAGCAGAGGAAGAAGTTGCCGATAGCGATATTCTGGTGGTTCTGGGGACTAATAAAAAAATAGATAAACTGAGAAAGTTATAAGAAAAAGAGTTAGATTTCCAGACTCTTCGGGAGGAGGATAATCTGAGATGTTTCGAAAGGAAAAGAAAGATTTTAAGAACCTTGAGGCAAAGATTGCCCAGATAAAAGATCGAAAAGAAAAAGCAGAAAAACTTATTGAATTGGGTAAGTTCTATTTCCTGAATGAGAAATATAATGAAGCAATTGGGAAATTCAAAGAAGCAATCAAAATTGACGAAAATAATGCAGAAATCTACTATAACTTAGGTGTTGTATACGAAAGTAAGAATTTGCCCGATGAAGCCAGCCAGCTGTATACGAAGGCGCTGGAACTCAATCCCGGTCATCAATTGGCGAGTAAACATCTGGAAAAAATAGTGGGGAAGTGATGCAAGAGATAGAAATAGCAGATAAGATAGAAGAGTTAAGAAAATTATTTAGGCAAGAGATTGCCAGGATAACTACGCCCGAAGAATTAGAGAAATTGAGGATTAAATACCTGGGAAGAAAAGGTCTACTTATAGAGATTTTTAAGGCTATTAGTAGCTTTCCGGCCGAACAGAGACCGAAAGCCGGGGAACTTGCCAACCGATTTAGAAATGATGCGTTTAGTGAATGGAACACAAAGAAAAAAGAGCTCGAACTCAAGAAAGAAGAGGTAAAAGAGAAGAAAGAAGCAATTGATATTACGTTGCCTGGCAAAAAATTCAGTTTAGGAAAAAAGCATCCGATTACTTTAATCCTGGATGAGATTAAAAATATATTTGTCTCTTTAGGATTTCGCATTGTGGACGGTCCGGAAGTGGAGACAGAGTATTACAATTTCGAAGCTCTCAACATGGATTTACACCATCCCGCAAGAGATATGTGGAATACACTTTATATAAAGGAAGGGGTGCTTTTACGCACTCATACTTCCCCAGTTCAAATTCGGGTTATGGAGAAGCAATCTCCTCCTTTAGCTATTATTGCCCCTGGTAAATGCTACCGCCGAGATGCAGTCGATGCTTCTCATTCGCCGATGTTCCATCAGGTGGAGGGACTTCTGGTTGATGAAGGGGTCAGCTTTGCCCACTTGAAAGGAGTTCTTACCCACTTTTGTCATCGAATGTTCGGTGCGGAGACTAAAGTTCGCTTTCGACCCAGTTTTTTCCCCTTTACAGAACCGAGCGTAGAAGTTGACATTCAATGTGTTATCTGTGCAGGTAAAGGCTGTTCTGTCTGTAAACAGAGTGGATGGTTGGAAATTCTGGGTGCGGGCATGGTCAATCCTAGAGTGTTTGAATTTGTGAAGTACGATACGAAGAAGTACACTGGCTTTGCTTTTGGCATGGGTGTGGAGAGGATTGCCATGTTGAAATATGGCATAGATGACATGCGCTTGTTCTTCGAGAATGACCGTAGATTTTTGAAACAATTCTAAACACATCCCCCCCCCCAAATCACAAAAAAGGAATAGCGGAGCGATAGCTCCGCGTCATTTGGTAGTGTAGGGGCTTGTCCCCGTAATGATTTTGGTCGCGTAGGGGCGACCTTTATGGTCGCCCAAGTAAGAATTACGTCCATAAAGGGCTACACTACATAGGAACTGGAGACGTGCTATGGTAGATGAAAAGGAACTTTTGGCTAAAGCCAGCCAACCAGCAAAAGAAGCGATGAGACTGCATCCCTTTTATCGGGGAAAAATTAAGATAGTAGCAAAGTGCTGTGTGAGAAATTTTGATGATTTTGCAATCTGGTATACTCCTGGCGTAGCAGCACCTTGCAAGGCTATTCATAAAGACAAAAATTTAGTCTACACCTACACTAACAAATGGAATACTGTGGCGGTTATTTCTGATGGCACCAGGGTGTTGGGTCTGGGAGACATCGGTCCGGAAGCAGCTTTGCCGGTTATGGAAGGGAAGGCGCTCCTGTTCAAGTACCTGGGAGGCGTAGATGCTTTCCCTCTCTGTCTGGATACTAAAGACCCGGAAGAGTTCATTCACACTGTAAAGTTACTACAACCATCATTTGGTGGTATAAACCTTGAAGATATTGCCCAACCAAAATGTTTTGAGATACTGCGTCGCCTTAGGAAAGAATGCGAAATTCCTGTCTGGCATGACGACCAACAGGGAACAGCTGCTGTAACTCTGGCTGGTCTAATTAATAGTCTTAAAATCGTGGGTAAGAAAATAGAAGAAGTGAAGATTGCCATGATAGGGGCAGGGGCAGCTAATATAAGTACTGCCAGGATGATAATTGCTTATGGAGCCAATCCAGAAAATATTATTATGTGTGATAGTAAAGGAGCACTCCATAAGAACAGAAAAGAACTCAAAAAGACCCACAGAGAGAAGTGGGAATTTTGCCAAAAGACAAATATCGAAGGAAAAACTGGATATATTCCTGAAGTTATGGAAGGGATGGACGTTTTAATAGCCTTATCTAAATCTGGCCCGGGTGTGGTTAAGAAGGAATGGATTAAAAAGATGGCTAAGGACCCTATAGTTTTTGCCTGTGCCAATCCTATCCCTGAAATCTGGCCCTGGGAGGCAAAAGAGGCAGGGGCAAGAGTTATTGCCACCGGGCGTTCTGATTTCCCCAATCAGGTAAACAATTCCCTTGGCTTTCCTGGCATTTTTCGGGGGGTCCTGGATGTGCAAGCCCAGACCATAACTGATGAAATGTGCATTGCTGCAGCGAAAGAACTGGCGAAATGTGCTGAAGAGAAAGGGCTAAATGAAGAATATGTGATTCCTTCTATGGAGGAAAGGGAAGTCTTTCCCCGGGAAGCAGTAGCAGTGGGAATGGAAGCTATTAGGCAAGGAATAGCCCGGGTTAAGTTGAGTAGAGAAGAACTATACAAGAAAGCCTCAGAGACCATCCGTGTTGCCAGAGAAGAAACGGAATCTTTAATGAAGGAAGGGTTTATTCCTTTGCCCCAGGAAAAGTAAGATGAGAGAGATTACTTCAGAAGAGGTTACCCAGGCAGTAGAGAATCTCTGCATCTCCTCAAATTGTACTTTGAACGAGGATGTCTGGAAAGCTCTCAGGGAGAAGTTAAAAAACGAGGAATCTCTCGTGGGGAAAGAAGTACTGGAAGAGATTCTGGAGAACGACCGCATGGCTGAAGAAGAGAAACTTCCCCTGTGCCAGGATACAGGTTTTACCACAATTTTTGTGGAAATGGGTCAAGAGATTAAAGTTACTGGAGGAGATTTTTACCAAGCAATTAACAAGGGAGTAGGCAACGGTTATAGGAAGGGATACTTGAGGAAGTCAGTAGTTAAAGATCCACTGCGGCGTAAGAATACAGGTGATAATACTCCTGCTTGGGTGCATATAGATATTGTTCCTGGAAATAAACTTAAGATTTCAGTTATGCCCAAAGGAGCTGGTAGCGAAAATATGTCCACAGTAAAAATGCTCTCTCCAACCGAAGGAGTGCAAGGGGTGAAGAAATTTGTGTTGGATTGGGTAAAGGAGAGAGGAGCGAATGCTTGTCCACCTCTTGTAGTAGGAGTGGGAATTGGTGGCACTTTTGAAGGGGTGGCAAAGCTGGCCAAGAAAGCACTGTTGCGTCCTATAGGTTCCAAGAATCCTGAACCTTTCTATGCTGAAATGGAAGAAGAGCTCCTTAAAGGAATAAACAATCTGGGACTGGGTCCTCAAGGGCTGGGTGGCTCTTCTACTGCTTTAGCTGTTCACATTAAGACTTATCCCTGCCATATAGCCAGTCTACCTTTAGCCATAAACCTGCAGTGCCACGCTGTCCGGCACGCTACAATAATCTTATAATTATATAGAGAGACTTTATGGTCAGTTCTATTAAAATTGAAACACCACTGGATGAAGAAACGATAAGTAAACTGAAAATAGGAAATAAGGTTCTATTAAACGGAATAGTTTATACTGCCAGAGACCAAGCTCATAAGCGCTTAGTTGATGAATTAGAGAAAGCCGGAAAAGAAAATCGCCAGCCTAATCTACCCTTCCCTCTGGAGGGGCAAGTAATCTATTATGTTGGTCCTGCTCCATCCAGACCAGGAATGGTAATCGGCCCTGCTGGGCCAACCACCAGTGGCCGAATGGACACTTACACTCCCATTCTATTAGAGAAGGGATTAAAGGGAACAATTGGAAAGGGAAGGCGTGGTAAGGATACAATCGAAGCAATGAAGAAGTATAAGGCTGTCTATTTCGTTGCTGTAGGTGGGGCTGCAGTATTAATTTCCAAGAGAATCAAAAGAATAGGGACAGTGGCTTATGAAGACTTGGGTCCTGAAGCCATCTATCGTCTGGAAGTGGAAGATTTTCCGTTAATTGTGGCTAACGATGTCTATGGCAATGACCTTTTTGATGAAGGAATGAAGAAGTATCGAAAAGTTACCTAGCAAGGAGAGTAGAAATGTTGCGAATGATGTGTAAATCGAAGATTCAGAAGGCAACCGTCACTGAGACGAACTTAGAGTACGAAGGAAGTATCGCTATTAGTAAAAATATAATTGCTGAGGCAGACATTCTTCCTTACGAGATAGTGCTCATAGTCAACTTGAATACAGGAGCCAGGTTTGAAACCTACGCCATTCCTGCTGGCAATAATTCAGGAGTCATAGGGCTTCAAGGAGGAGCAGCAAGACTGGGAGAAGTAGGAGACAGACTAATTATTATTTCTTACGAGTTTGTCGAGGAAGAGAAAGCAAAAGTTTACAAACCAAAAATAGTCTTCCTAGATGAAAAAAACAAAATAATAGAAAAAAAGTGACAAATACTTTTTTTCTGTCTTTTTTAAAAAAGTATGGCAAAAAAAAAGCTTTACCTTATAGACGGTAATGCCTACATCCACCGAGCCTTCCATGCTCTCCCACCTTTAACTAACTCTTCAGGACTGATGGTAAATGCGGTCTATGGTTTCACGCGGATGCTGTTGAAGATTCTCCGCCAGGAAAAGCCAGATTATATAGCTGTCTGTTTTGACTTTCCAGCACCTACTTTTCGTCATAAGGAGTTTGCCGAATATAAAGCTACAAGAAAAGAGACTCCCGATGAGTTGAAAGAGCAGATTCCTCTTGTCCATAAGATAGTTAAGGCCTTAAATATTCCTGTTTTTGAAAAGCAAGGCTATGAAGCCGATGACCTTATCGGCACATTGAGCAGTAAAGCGTCGAAAGAAGGCATAGAAACAGTTATCGTTACTGGCGATAAGGATGCCTTGCAACTGGTGGATGATTCAGTAAAAGTTTTAAATGAGACTAAAAACATCCTTTATACAGAAAAGATAGTCAAAGAAAAGATGGGAGTCTCTCCTGGAAAGATTACTGAACTTATGGGATTAATGGGAGATGCTTCAGATAATGTTCCTGGCGTCTTGGGGGTTGGTCCCAAGACAGGTACGGAATTGATTCAGGAATTTGGCAGTTTGGAAAATTTGTACCAGAATCTTTCTAAGGTGAAGGGTAAATTAAAAGAGAAGTTGGAAAAGGGTAAGGAAAAAGCTTTTCTCTCCAGGCGACTGGTAACTCTGGTAAAGGATATACCCGTAGAGGTTGACATTCGAGAGTGTCAAGTTGGCGAGTCTAATCGGGAAGAGCTGCTGAAGCTTCTTCAGGAGCTGGAGTTTAAGCGTCTGATTGTGGAATTAATTCCTCAAGAAGAGAAACACAAGGTAAACTATAAGGGTATCTTTAACCAGAAGGAATTCGAGGCATTGCTCGAGGAGCTGGAGAAGGCGCCGCTGGTCTCCTTGGATTTGGAGACCACAGGTACTGACCCGATGCGTGCCGCAATTGTGGGCATCTCTTTTGCATTAGAACCTTATATTGCTTTCTATATACCTGTAGCACATAGTTACTTAGGTGTACCGAAACAGTTAGATAAAAAGTATGTCCTGGAAAAGTTAAAACCTATTCTGGAGAATAATAAGATTAAAAAGTATGGGCAGAATATAAAATATGACCTGATTGTGTTGAAGCGTGAAGGAATAGACCTTCAAGGAGTCTATTTCGATTCTATGATTGCTTCCTATGTTCTGAATCCTTCGAAGATGAATCATAATCTGGGCGATATTGCCCTTGAATACTTAAACTATAAAATGACGCCCACCAGCGAATTGATTGGCAAAGGGAAAAAGGCAATCACCATGGACATGGTGGAAGTGAAAAGAGTTATTCATTATGCCTGTGCTGATGCTGATATTGTCCTCAGGGTGGCTCAGATTATGGAAAGAGAACGGAAAGATAAAGAGTTGGATAAGCTCTTCTATGAAGTAGAGATGCCTCTTTTAGAGGTTTTGGCGGAAATGGAGATGAACGGGGTCATTATTGACATGGATTATCTGGCTCAACTTTCCCAGGATTTTTCTGTAAGATTAAAAGACGTGCAAAAAGAAATCTATAAATCTGCTGGTCAGGAGTTTAATATAAACTCGCCGAAACAACTCTCTTTTATTCTTTTTGAGAAGTTGAAGTTGCCAGTAGTGCGTAGAACTAAAACAGGGCCATCCACTTCCGAGGAAGTTCTCCTCCAGTTAGCAGAAAAACATAAACTACCTTACCTTATCATAGAATACAGAGAACTACAGAAGTTGAAATCTACTTATATAGATGCCTTTCCAGGAATGGTTAATCCTCAAACGGGTCGCGTGCACACTTCCTTTAACCAAACGGTTACAGCTACTGGCAGGCTTTCTTCGTCGAAACCGAATCTCCAGAATATACCTATTCGCACAGAAGAAGGTAGAAAGATAAGGTGCGCTTTCATTCCTGATAAAGGTTGTCTTTTTGTTTCTGCCGACTACTCCCAGATTGACCTTAGAGTTCTTGCTCACATCTCGGGAGATGAGAGCCTCAGGGATGCTTTCTTGCATAACGAGGATATCCATCGTCGGACAGCATCAGAGATTTTTGGAGTCCCCCAGAAAGAAGTAACTTCTGAATTACGGCGCATTGCTAAGACGGTCAATTTTGGTCTCTCTTATGGAATGAGTCCATACGGGCTCTCTAAGGACCTGGAGATTTCTCAAACTGAAGCTAAGAAATACATTGATAGTTATTTTAAAAAATATAAAGGAGTAAAGGATTATATTAAAAAAACAATTATTCAGGCAAGAAAGGATGGATTCGTAACTACGCTTTTGAATCGTAGAAGGTACTTACCGGAGATAAATAGTAAAAATGGTAATGTTCGTGGTTTTGCTGAACGGACTGCCATAAATACGCCCATTCAGGGAACTTCTGCAGATATCATAAAAGTGGCAATGATTCGAATAACACAGAAGCTAAAGGCTAAAGGCTTGAAGACGAAGATGAGTTTACAAATACACGATGAGTTGCTTTTCGAGGTGCCTGAAGGGGAAGTGGATGAATTGAGTCGATTGGCAAAGGAGGAGATGGAAAAAGCAGTTTCTTTGGATGTTCCTGTGGTGGTGGATATAAAGAAGGGAAAGAACTGGCGTGACCTAAAGGAGTGAAAATGGGGCAAAAAGATATAAAAACTAAAAGTGAAAAGCTTGAGTTGCTTTTAGATGCGAATAAGGTTCTTACATCTACACTCGATTTGGATAGATTGCTTAAAGTAATTATGGGACAGGCAAAGAGAGTAGTCAATGCTGAGGCGAGTTCGTTGATGCTTCTGGACGAAGCAAAAAAAGAGCTTTTCTTTGACGTTACTGTAGGAGGGAAAGGGGAGAAGTTAAGGCAGATACGGTTGAAACTCGGTCAGGGAATTGGAGGATGGGTGGCGAAAGAAGGGAAGCCTCTGATGATTGCGGATGTCAGGAAGGATTCCAGGTTCTTTGTTAAGGCAGATGAAGTTACGAAATTTAGAACAAAGTCTATACTCTGTGTGCCTTTGAAGATAAAAGAGAGAATTATTGGAGTAATGGAGGCGATTAACCAGGTCGGTCGTGATTATTTTGTAGATGAAGACAGGGAGATATTTGAGGCGTTTGCTTCCCAGGCGGCTATCGCCATTGAGAATGCCCGCCTTTTCCAGAATATCAAACGGGAAAAAGAAAAGATAGAAGCAATTTTCAGCGGGATGGGTGATGGAGCTGTTGTTATTGATGCAAAACTGAATCTGGTTATGCTCAATAGTTCTGCGAAGAATTTTCTGGACATAGGAAGTAAGGATTGTCTGGGCAAAAATATTTCCCGAATAGTCAGACAGTTTAAGGTTTTTTCCAGATGGGAACCGAAAAAAGCGGCGGCCCCCGGAAGTTCCCTTACGGAATTCTTGACCAAAAAAGATAGAGTGACCACTTTCGATTTGGCGAGAAGTAAACCAAAGACCCTCATTCTCTCGGGGATTGCCACGAGAATCGTAGATGAGGAGAACAGAGTAGTTGGTTATGTGATGATTATTCGTGACGTTACCTCTGAGAGGAAAGAGGAATACCTTAAAGCGAACTTTATCTCTTCTATCTCCCATAAGCTGAAGACGCCTTTAACCTGCATCAGTGGATACATGCTGCTTTTGAGAGAGAAAGAAAGACTTAGCAAATTGGATAAGGTGGGGAAGAATGCGGTGCGAATTATTGATAGTCAAGGCAACCGCCTTTCTCGATTGATAAATGAGTTACTCGGGTTCAGTCTACTGAAAAGTGAGGCACTGGAACTCGCCAGAGGGAAAGAAAGCCTTAAGTCTATTGTGGAAATGAGTTTGAAAAAGCTTGCATCGAGAATCCGCAGGCGAGCTAAAATTGTGGTAGGAAATTCTATAGATAAAGTTCCTCCGATTCTCGTAGATAGAGCGAAGGTTCAGGAAGTTATCCAAAGTCTGGTAGAGAATGCAATAAAATTCAATGATAAGAAAGAAAAGAAGGTGGAGATTTCCGCTCGTTCACTAAAAGGGAAAAAGTTCATTCGCGTGGAAATTAAGGATAATGGTCCGGGAATTCCTTCAGAGGAAAGGGAGAAAATATTCTCTAAATTCTATCAGATAGAAGAAACCTTCACCGGTCAGGTTGAGGGTGCTGGGCTGGGCCTGGCAGTAGTGAAGCAGGTTGTGGAAGCCCATGGAGGCAAGGTGGGGGTGGAGAGTAGACTGGGAGGGGGAAGTAAGTTCTTCTTTACTCTACCCAAGGTATTGGATAAGGGTTGAAAGATGGATAAAGAAAAGTTAATGGAAATTTTAAAAATTGCTTTAAGTAGAGGTGGAGATTTTGCCGAC
>DAOVHK010000111.1 GCA_030671905.1 Clostridia bacterium
AATCAAATAATGGCTAAATCTGCCCATGAGGTCTATCTAATAGTATCAGGTATACCAGTCAAACTAAAGGAGAATTTTGATGGAGAAGTTGAAAGAAACCATTCAGGCCATTAGACCAATCAGCACTGAATTTATGAAAAGGGCACAAGAAAGACTGGATAATCTTACCAAACCCAAGGATAGCTTGGGAAAATTGGAAAATCTTGCTAAGAAAATAGTAGGAATCACTGCTAAAGAAAATCCTCTTCTTGGGAAAAAGGTAATCTTCACCATGGCAGGTGACCATGGTGTAGTTGAAGAAGGAGTAAGTGCTTTTCCCCAGGAGGTTACTCTTCAGATGGTTTATAACTTCCTTGAGGAAGGAGCAGCCATTAATGTATTGGCAAAAGGAGTAGGAGTAAAAGTTATAATAGTAGATATGGGTATAGCTGCCAGATTGCAGTCGCATCCAGCTCTTGTTATAGAAAAGATAGGGTATGGCACAAAAAATATAGCCAAAGGCCCGGCAATGAGTAGAAAAGATGCCCTCAGAGCCATCACATCTGGAATTACGCTTTTTGAAGATGAGTTAAATGAAAATGGGATTGATATAATGGGTACTGGCGAAATGGGCATCGGTAATACAACTCCCAGTAGCGCTATCGTAGCCTGTTTTACTGGAGCCAAAGTCAAGGATGTTACCGGTCAAGGAACGGGAATCAGTGAAAGCGGGCTGCAAAACAAGATAAAGGTAATTGAAAGGGCACTCAAGATTAACAATCCCGATCCTCGAGATCCTCTTGATGTTTTAAGTAAAGTGGGTGGGTATGAGATTGGAGGTCTTGTTGGCTGTATATTAGCTGCTGCCAGACATCAGGTTCCCGTAGTAATAGATGGATTCATTTCCACAGCAAGTGCCTTAATTGCTGTTAATCTTGCCCCACTAGTCAAAGATTACATCTTTGCTGCTCACAAATCAAAGGAAAAAGGCCATCAAATCGCCCTTGACTATCTTAATCAATCTCCTCTTCTTGATCTGGATATGCGACTGGGAGAAGGAACAGGAGCTGCTCTGGGCATTAACCTGCTTGATCTCTCCCTTAAACTCCTTACTCAAATGGCTACTTTTCAAGAGGCTGGAGTAGCCACAGAAAAAGAGAGCGAATAGCGTATATTGTAACCCCTCACCTTGATCCTCTCCCCAAGGGGGAGAGGGATGGAGAGAGAGGGGGGAACGAATAATTAACCAATAGATTCCAAGGAAAATTACCGCAGTCAGACCGAGAGGAAAATCTCGAAATTGAAGAGTCTATTTATAGCTTTGCAATTTCTCACCGTCATTCCCCTGCGACCTTCAGCCAGGCCACAAGAAAGAGATATAGCTCACTCAATGAGTTTCTTTCCCTTGGTGGGAATGATGATAGGGGGATTCCTAATAATAATTAATCTGATAACCTCTGGACATCTCTCCCCTTTCATTGCTAATGCCCTGCTCTTAATTGGATGGGTTGGAATTACCGGGGCTTTTCATTTAGATGGATTTGCCGATACAGTGGATGGGCTCTGCGGTGGCAAAAATAAAGAAGAAATATTGAGCATAATGAAAGATAGCTTCATCGGAGCTAAGGGAGCAATTGCTCTTATCTTGCTATTGCTATTGAAATTTACCCTGCTGGTAGGACTGACTAATGATTATAAGAATTATGCTCTACTCTTTGCCCCGATAGCAGGAAGATGGTCTATGGTGGCAGGAATATATTTATCCTCTTATGCCCGGAAGGAGGGACTAGCTAAAGCATTTTTTAGCCATAAAACGGGAAGAGAAATTTTCTGGGCAAGTTTAATAACTTTTTGCCTGGGATTGATCTTATTTAGAATCGAATTCTTCTATATTATAGGAATAGCCCTGGCAATAAATTTGCTTTTGATAATCTATCTTAAGAAAAGAATAGGAGGACTTACCGGAGATAATCTGGGAGCATTAAACGAAATCATCGAAGTCATTACTCTTTTTTCTCTTTATTGCCTCAAAATGGCGTAGAGCGTATAGCGGGTAGCGTATAGGAAAAGACAACATGTATCAAAAAGATTATCTAATATATACCGTCTAAAGAAAAAGGAAATTATTGAAAATTTACTGAGCAGAAGTGGATATAAAAGATGATTTATCCCAAACGCTATCCACTAAACGCTAAAAAACATGTTTGCCAAACGGATAATGATTCAGGGAACGGGATCGGGAGTGGGTAAAAGTGTCATTGTTGCGGCTCTTTGCCGAATATTTAGACAGGATGGACATAAAGTCGCTCCCTTTAAGGCCCAAAATATGGCTCTTAACTCTTTTGTCACCAGTGCAGGGGGCGAAATGGGAAGGGCTCAGGTAGTACAGGCCGAAGCAGCTGGGATTGAACCCACCATAGATATGAATCCTGTCTTAATTAAGCCTACCAGTGATGTAGGAGCTCAAATAATCGTCAGGGGTAAACCGGTAGGCAATATGTTTGCTGATTACTACCATAACCACAAGACCCAACTCATTCAGATAGTATCCGATTCATTCCTCAATCTGGCTCGCCAGTACCAAATTATAGTCATAGAAGGAGCAGGTAGTCCGGCTGAGATAAACTTAAGGGAAAATGACATCGTCAATATGAAAATGGCACGGATAGCTGACTCTCCTGTTCTCCTGGTAGGTGATATTGACAAAGGAGGAGTTTTTGCCTGGCTGGTGGGAACGCTAGCACTTTTAACTAAAAAGGAAAGAGAGCGTGTAAAGGGATTAATCATCAATAAATTCCGTGGAGATATAAATATACTTAAACCCGGCCTGGATTATCTGGAGAAAAGGTGTCAAAAGGATATTCTAGGAGTAATTCCTTATTTTAAGAATATACGAATAGAAGAGGAAGATTCACTCCCCCTGGAAAAAGCTTTCTCTTCCCCCTCCAGAGAAAAAAGGAGAGTTAATATCGAGATTATTTACTTGCCCCATATCTCCAATTTTACCGACTTCGATCTCTTAGAAAAAGAGGAGGATGTATCTTTACGCTATGTAGGACATAATGGCAGAATAGGAAATCCAGACTTGTTAATCATTCCGGGAAGTAAAAACACTATCGATGACTTTTTCTATTTAAAGAAAATCGGCTATTATTCACAAATCTTGACTCTGGCTAAAAAAGGAAAGATAATACTGGGTATTTGTGGTGGATACCAGATGTTGGGAAAGGAAATTCTGGATCCTCACCATATTGAATCTAAACGAGAAAAAATCCAGGGATTAGGGCTACTAAATATCACTACTATTCTGAAATTGAGTAAAATTACCTCCCAGGTAAAGGCTCATCTTATAGAAAAAGAATTCTTCACTGTAGAAGAAGAAATTGCCGGATATGAAATTCATATGGGTACAACTAAGCTCCTAGGAGAGGTACAGCCCTGGCTCAGAATTACCAGAAGGTCATCTCAATTAGTAAATATTGAAGACGGAGCTATTGATAAAAAGGGAAAAATTATGGGTACCTATATTCACGGTTTATTTGACAACTATGATTTCAGAAGAGCTTTTCTTAACTATTTGAGAAAGAAAAAGGGATTATCCTCCTACCATCCTCAAACTCACATTTCTGCAGCAGAACAAAAAAATAGAGAATATGATAAATTAGCTGAGCTAATGAGAAATAATCTGGATATGGAAAAAATATACCAAATTCTAAGTGAATGGTGAGTAGTTAAATGCTGAACGGCAATTAGTCATCTAACTATTTAACCGATTAAGCACTTACCATTCTGCTTACAGCTTTTTCAAGTGAGGAGAAAATTAACCACTTGCCAATTAACCATTTAGCCAAAAGAATTGCCGAATTTAAGTTTGATGAAAGACAGACAGTATCTACAAAGAGAGAAAAAAATGGAAAGAATATTGGATTTAGAGAAAAGATTGGTTAAGGAGGGGATAAATCTAGAGGACTTAATAAATACAGCTCTGGAGATGTATATTCCTCACCCGAAATTAGGAACTAAGGAGGAAATGGTCCGGAAACTAAGGGAAGAATTCAAAAAGACTTTTCAAGACGTAAATGTCTGCGCTCTGGTTATAGCCGGACTTTACCTGGAAGAAGCGGGAAAAAAAGGATTGATTCCTGGTCTATCTGGGAAAGAATATAAAAAGGATCCAGTGCACCTCATTGCCGATGAACTACTGGGAATTCAGATTGCTCAGTATATTGCTGGCAGCCGGGCATTATTTGAATTCGAGAGGTTTGACAAGAAAAAACCGGGTATCTTAAAAAAACTCCCTCCCATTATGGATGATATAATTGGCGGATTAATCGCTGGGGTCCTGGTGAAAGTATGTTCCTAAACAATATGTAGGGAGTAACCAATTGGTGTGGGATATTTTCTTCGACGCCTCTTGAGAAGAATCAAAAAATCCTTTAGCCTAGTCTCCTCTCATCTTGCTTCTTAAGGCAAACGCTGTCAAGGCTAATAACAGAGCAAGAACGGACAGAAGAATAAAGCTCACTTCGTATGAGCCTGTCCTGTCTGTGAGCAAACCGGTCACATAAGGGCCGAAAAGCATTCCCATACCACCAAACATAGAGAGGATGCCAAAGCTTAATCCCAGATTCTCAGGCCTGGAAATCTTTGGCAGTAAAGAGAAAACCGGTGCTGGCACAAATGCCACCCCCACCCCCATGACAACCATTAGCAAGAAGAAATTGGCCCCTCTGGCAATAGAATAGAATACCATTGCCATAATTATTCCACCTACTCCGATGAAAACCTCGTTATTACCGACTTTATCCATTAA
>DAOVHK010000034.1 GCA_030671905.1 Clostridia bacterium
AGCCAATAGGTCTGCACAACTTTTGGAAACATCGTATGGATGACAACCTACCAAGGGAGAAGTTTCCTTATAGGGTAACCTGCTTTGAATTCCATAAGCCTTATCGCTGGAAGCAATAACTATTGCTTTAATTGTATTGCTACTCCTCAAAGCTTCAAGAATGTTCCATGTTCCTTTAATATTGGTAGAAAACGCTTTAACAGGGTCCTGTAAACATTCACCAACGAGTGCTTTTGCTGCAAGATGAAAAATAAATTCTATTTTGTTTTCTTTGATAATTCTCTCAACAAGTGAAATTTTTTCAACACTCCCTTTAATTATCTTAATTTTATCTAAATTCTCATCTGATAAGATTGTATGTCTTCTATGAGTTACAATATCCAGCCCAACCACATTTGCGCCGTAACCTATCAGAGTCTCAGTAAGATGCGAGCCTAAAAATCCTTCATAACCTGTAATAAGAACCTTCTTGTTTCTCCAAAAATTATTTGTCATATTATTACCAAACTTTCCAGGGAGGGGAAGGGGATCTCCATAGATTATTTAGTAATTCCAGCTCCCTATAAGTATCTACGCATTGCCAAAAACCATCCAGAGGATAAACCATCAATTCGCCTTCTTTTGCCAATTTTTCTAATGGCTTTCTCTCTAAATAGCAATTATCGTCTTCCTTTAGATAATTAAAGAATTCCTTATTAAATACAAAAAAACCACCATTAATCAATCCTTCTTTAACCTGTGGCTTTTCGTTGAATTGTAGGACTTGATTATCTTTTATTACCAACTCGCCAAATCTGGAAGAAGGATGCACCCCGGTCATTGTGCCTATTTTTTTATGCGCCTCGTGAAACTTTAAAAGTTCTTTAATATTCAGATTAGCTACCCCATCACCATAAGTTATCATAAACAAATCACCATCAATATATTTTTCTATTCTTTTTATTCGTGCCCCGGTCTCCGCTCTTTCGCCTGTATCTGCAAGAGTAACATTCCAATCCTCTTCCTGATGGTTGCTATGAAATTGTATATTATTACGGTTCCCTAACTGGATGGTAAAATCATTATTCATTATCTCATAGTTTAAAAAATATTCTTTGATCATATCCCCTTTATATCCCAGACAAAGAATGAAATCTTTGAAACCATAATGAGCGTAAATCTTCATTATATGCCAAAGGACTGGTTTATTTCCTATTCTAACCAAGGGTTTAGGTCGAAATTCCGTCTCTTCCTTAAGTCTTGTTCCTCTTCCACCACATAAAATCACAACCTTCATTTCTCAGAACCCCCTTTGAAAAGTATTTCATTTTTATACCATTCAATTGTCTTCTTTAGACCTTCCTCAAGAGTGACCTTTGCCTTAAAACCAAACTCCTGATGATATGCCTGTGTTTGAACCAACATCATTTTCTTTGCTAGACCGTAAGTGGCATTTGTTTCTTCGGGATAGCCATCCCATAAATCCTCTTCCCGAAACGGAACCGGTGTAAACTTTGGGCAGGAACATACTGTTTCTATACCAATGAATTTCTTTATCTTGTATTTTCTACTTGTCTCAATGACTAATGTATTTATCATAATATTGTCATAAAAAATACTACCGGGATGGCTTCGCATATGCCCAATTCCACCACCGTGTGCTGTCATATGAATTACAAGGTTCGGATTAACTTTACTAAATAATTTTTCAACAGATGATTTATTTCTGAGATCGTACTCATTACTTCTAGGAACATATACATCTGCACCTAAATTCAGGAGCCGTGGCTCCAAGCACTTACCCAAGAAACCACTTCCACCTGTTACCAAAACTTTTTTGTTTTTCCAGAACTGTCTATCCATTTATACCTTTTTCCAAAATATCTTTAAAACAAAATACTATATAATCCAGATCTTCTTGTGATAAGTATTGATGACATCCTACATAAAAACCATTCAAGCCAATATATTCTGCATTAGGTAATTTTCCTATATATCTCTCTCTTAAGTGCGAATAAGCGGGTTGCTGTGTTGGAATACATCCAAAAAGAGGCCTTGTTTCTATTCCTCTTTTTTCAAGTTGGCCGCGTAATTTTTTACGAGAAACAATTTCAGGTTTCCTAATAACAATAGGATAAGCTAAATAGCTTATCCCTGGTAAATACAAAGGAAGTTGTAACAGTTCGGAAAAACACGCTAAAGATTTGTTCAGATACTGGACATTTTCCTGTCGTTTTTGAATTATCCAATCTACTTTTTTCAATTGAGCAAGTGCTAAAGCAGTTTGAAACTCCGTTATCTTAAAATTATATCCAATCAAATAGTGGGAAAAGCGCGGATCGAAGTCATCGCTTCCTTTATAATTTTTAAGTAGAGGACAATATCCTTTATCCCGTGTGCAGACAGAACATTCACAAGCTCTTCCCTGTGCCTTAATTTTCTTAGATAACCGGTAAATGTCATAGTTATTGGTAGTAATTGCTCCCATTTCGCCTGTTTGAATATTATGCGCAATATAAAAAGAAAAGATCCCTAAGTCAGCATTTGAACCTGCCTTCTTACTTTGATAAATTGTCCCATGCGCTTGGGCAGCGTCTTCTAAAACAACTAAATCATATTTTCTGGCAATTTTTTTTATTTCGTTTAATTCTACTGAATATCCCATTAAATCTACGGGCAGGATTATACTATAGTCATTGGGGTTAGAAGCTTTTTTTAAATGTTCCTCAATAGCCTGTGGAGTAATACAAAACCTAATTGGGTCTATATCAACAAAAACTGGCTCAAAACCAACCACTGATAAGGCGCTTACATCGGCAATATAAGTAAGAGGCGTGGTAATTACCTTAGAACGATTCTCTAATTTATATAAATATTTTAAAGCTGTTAAAACAGTGATTAAGGCGCCATCACCAGAACTTGTAGCTATACAGTATTTAGTACCTATAAATTTGGCCCATTCCTGTTCAAATTCTTTCGTCTTATATCCTTCCGAAATTCGACCACTATCAAGCACTCCTTTTATTGCGCTTTTTTCTTCCTTTCCTATTTTAAAATCACCAACATGAATTTGCTTCCTCATAATTTACCTTCAATCTCCCTTCCACCATTTATTTTTGTTGAACTTCTCCATCAGGATTTTGTCTCCCTCACCAATCGGTTTTAACCCTATCTTACGCATATCCGCATCTACCATTATTTTAACTAACTCCTTAAAGTTGATTCTGGGTTGCCAGTTGAGTTTTCTTTTTGCTTTTGAAGCATCGGCAATCAGTAAATCTACTTCAGTCGGCCTAAAATATAGTGGATCTTCTTCAACATATTTTTCCCATTCCAGATTAACATAACTAAATGTTTCTTCCAAAAACTCCTTTACTGTATGTGTTTCACCTATTCCTATCACGTAATCGTCGGGTTTTTCCTGCTGCAACATTAGCCACATTGTTTCTATATACTCGGGAGCAAACCCCCAGTCTCTCTTGGCGTTTAAATTACCCAAATAAAGTTTATTTTGTTTACCAGCAACGATATTAGCAACGGCTCTGGTTATTTTCCTGCTGACGAAAGTTTCTCCTCGTCTTGGTGATTCATGATTAAATAATATGCCATTACAGGTAAACAATCTATAACCTTCTCTATAATTTTTGGTCATCCAGTGAGCATAAACTTTTGCCGCTGCGTAAGGACTTCGAGGACGAAAAGAGGTCTCCTCGTTCTGAGGAGAAGGAGCATCCCCGAATATTTCGCTACTTGAGGCCTGATAAAATCTTATCTTATTTCCACTTCTTCTGATTAGCTCTAAAATACGTGTTGTGCCTAAAGCAGTGATATCACCAGTATATTCAGGAATGTCAAAACTCACCCTTACATGACTCTGCGCACCCAAATGATAAATCTCATCAGGTTTAATATTATAAATAATATTAGAAATTTGTTCAGAGTTAGAAAGGTCGCCGTAATGAAGAAATAATCGGGCCCCAGGCTTATGAGGATCTTCAAAGATATGGTCAATTCTAACGGTATTAAAGGTACTGGCTCGGCGAATAATTCCGTGTACTTCGTATCCTTTAATAAGCAACATTTCAGCTAAATAGCTTCCATCTTGACCGGTTATCCCAGTAATCAATGCTTTTTTCATTTACCTTCCTCCTTCTTAATAGTTTTTGTGTTGATTATCGCAAAAATAATTACAAACAGACACTAAGAATTCTTAAATGTTTTTATGGCTCTATCGGCTGCAAAAGTCAATTCCATTGCCGAGACTACTTCTTCAAAATTGATAACTCTCGAATCTTCTCCTTTCATAAATTTTGCCAGTTCTATAAGTTCTTGTTTTAAGCCTTTATCCTGAGAGGAAAGAATGATTCTGTTTCCTTTTATTTTTCCTTGAGGTATTTTCAATTCCTCAGGTTTAATTCCATAAACTTCCAGACTTAGATAGTCATTCACAATAAAGACCTTACCGGAAGCAAAGACTTCCATCCTTTCCTTGGGAAGTTTTTCGTCCCCAAGAGATGTATAAGTCAAAACTGCCAGACTCCCGTCACTATATCGAATTGAAACAGAAAAATTATCCTGGGCGATTACATTCTTACTATCTACTGGAATTGAGTTGACATAGACATCTTTGACTTTTATGTCTCTTCCAATCAAAAAATTCAATAGGTCAAAGAAATGGCAGGCTTCACCGACAATTCTTCCGCCACCGATTGCTGGGTCCTGTATCCAACTATCTCTTGGTATGAATCCTGCATTGACCCGATATTGAATAAAGTAGGGTGGAGAAAGCGTCTTGAGCATCTGTTTAATGGCGACCATAAATGGCGCATATCTGCGATTGAACCCAACAATAACCGGAATTTTCTTTTTATCCACTTCTTCTTTTATATTCTCCAACTCTTCCGGTGTTAAGCAGAGTGGCTTTTCCACAAAGACCGCTTTACCAGATTTTAAAGCGTCAATGACCATTGGATAATGCAAATTGTGCCTGGTACTAATAAATGACAGGTCTATTTCTGGATCCTGCAGTAACTCTTTATAATCTGTAGTTGCGTAATCGATTCTATATTGCTGACTGAGAAATTTTGCTCTCTCACCATGCTGAGTGACCACAGCCCGTAAATGGTAATATTCGCTTAAATTCTTTAAATTGGGAAGATGGGCGCTTTGAACAAAGGATCCAGCGCCAATAATGCCCACTCCAATTTTGCCTTCCATTTTCTTCTTTGGAAATGGGAGTGGAATTCTTCTTTCGGTTAAAGGTTTTTTGATGTATTTCTCAAACTCGTATTTTAACAATACCGCTAAGGGCTTCTCCTTATCTGCCAGAAACCTGTATGCATTCATTGCCTGTTCAATGGGGAAAGTAGCAGAGATTAACTCTTTTACTTTAACCTTATCCTGAGAAATCAAATTAAGAAATTCTTCCATATTTCTATTTTCTGTCCAGCGGACATAGCCTATGGGATAATCGATGCCTTGCTCTTCATAAATCCGGTCATATCTGCCTGGACCATAAGAAGTGGAAATCAAAAAATCGAGCTCTTTTTTATACATCTTTTCACGATCCAGTTGAAGACCGCAAACTCCCACGAGAACAACCTTCCCTTTTTGACGGCACATATCAAAGGCTAAATTTACGGGCTGTGAAGAATCTGTAGCCACATATAAGATTACTGCATCAGCACCAAAGCCATCGGTTCTTTCTAAGACTTTCTTCAAAGGATCTACTTCTTTCAAGATGTAACTTTCTATTCCCAAACTCTTTGCTAAATCCACTTTCCTTTTATCCAAATCAAAACCAATTACTTTATATCCTTCACTATTGGAAATCTGCGCCCCCAAATTTCCCAGTAAGCCCAGCCCAACAATTACTATAGTCTCACCAAAGCTTCTATCTGCCCTTCTAATTCCCTGCATGGCGATAGCACCAATAGTTGCAAATGCCCCCTCATACATATCTACATTTTCCGGAATCTTAACTGCTAAGTTTCGAGGAATTAGGTCTATTTCGCTATGGTGGGCACTCTGGGTACCCCCACAGGCTACTCGATCACCTACATTCATATCGGCAATGTTTTTACCGATTTCGATAACCATCCCGCTTGTGGAATAACCTATGGATTTAGGTTCCTGAATGATACCTTTAACTTTCGAAAATGTTCTACTTATCCCTTCTTGCCTGACCTTAAACAGGACTTTCTTTACCAGGTCAGGTTTCTTTATCGCCTTCTTGAGTAAATTTTCTTTGCCACTTTCGACCCTTAATCTTTCAGTGCCTGAACTGATTAAGGAGAAAGCGTTCGCCACCAGGATTCCGTTTTCATCCAGAACTGGTGGTGGAACTTCATCAACCACAATTTTACCTGCCTTTAAGAATACCTGTTTCATTTCTTTCTTCGTCCTTTTCTGTCTAAAATTATTCTATGTATTCAACAGCACCTTTACAATTCTCTGAGCAGCTTTGCCTTCCCAGAGAGGAGGAGTTTTCCCTTTTTTCTCTTTTCCATTTATGATTCTGGTTGCCTCCCTTACAATCCGTCGGGGGTCGGCACCCACTACGATATTTGTGCCCTCTTTAACAGTTACTGGCCGTTCAGTATTTTTTCGCAAAGTAAGGCAGGGAATATTTAGGACAGTCGTCTCCTCTTGTATTCCTCCAGAATCGGTTAACACAAATTTAGAATCACACATAAGATTTAGAAAATCAATATATCCTAATGGCTTAACCCTGAAAATTCCTGAGTTTGGTTGAGAACTAAAATATTTTCCCAGTTTAAATTTTCTTATTTGCTTGGTTGCTCGTGGGTGTATCGGAAAAATAATGGGTATATGATTACCGATCTTTCTAAATGCCTCTAAAATATTCACAAATACTTCCTTTTTGTCCACATTTTCAGAACGATGTAAGGTCAACAGTGCATATCCTTTCTTTCTTAGTCCAAAAGTCTTCCACGTATTTCTTCCTTGAGCTTCTCTTTTCAGGGATAGCAAGGTGTCAATCATCACATTACCGACGAAGAAAATCTTCTCTTGGGGTATTCCTTCCCTTCTCAAGTTTCGGTTAGCATCTTCACAGGTAGTAAATAAATAATCGGAAAGTGCATCAGCAACTACTCGATTAATCTCTTCGGGCATTTCTCGATCAAAGCTCCTCAGCCCCGCCTCCACATGTGCAAGTGGCACTCTTAATTTGGCAGCAACTAAGGAACAGGCAAGAGTAGAGTTTACATCTCCCACAACCGTAATAATGTCCGGCATTTGGTCACAAACAACTTTTTCAAACTTAACCATTATCTTCGCTGTCTGTTTGGCATGAGAAGCAGAGCCCACCCCTAAGTAGAAATGGGGTCTGGGAAGGCCCAAATTCTTAAAAAAGATACGGGACATTTCATAATCATAATGTTGCCCAGTGTGAATAATATATGAAGAAAATTGGGAAGGAAACTTTTTCAGCTCCCTCCACAAGGGTGCAATTTTCATAAAATTGGGCCGAGCTCCGGCTACCAAAAAGATTTTTCTCTTTTTCATTTTCTGTATCTTTTTCAAAGTTCTTTTCATAGGAAAATTTTCTTGGGGATAATTTTCAAGAAGGTATTGATCAAGGTTTGCATTTTCTTCACTTTTCTGAATTTCTCTTTGTAGAACTGAGCCTTCTTTTTTTCCTCTACAGAAAGGCTATTTTCTATCTTAGATAAGGCTTTCTCAAATTTATCTATTCCTCCTGACATTTCATTTACTCTTTCTTGTATGCCGCCTTTAAACCTGTTAATTACTATTTTCAAGGTATCAGGGTTTGCCTCGTAAAAATCCTTTCGGGAACCCTTCACCCATACCTTTTTGACCCCACCCCATTTTTCCAATTCCCGAATATTTGTACTTACACTCCCCTTGCTTACTTTTAATCTTTCCACCATGTAATCGAGACAGAGTGGCTCATCGCTTAGGAAAAGCAATGCGTATAGCTGTCCCACAGTCCGGCTAAGCCCCAGGCGCACACCCAGCTGACCAGCAATTTCTGTGAATTCATCTCTTATTTTATCAAGTTCAGGGTTTTCCATAATTTTATGGCTTTGTAATAGTTGGTTTAGAACGTTTAGAATGTTCTAAACAAAGTATACTATAACTTTTCCCTTTTGTCAAGCCCTTTTTTTGGACTTTGCCTGGGCTAGGGCGAAAGCTGTAGCGGCAGAGCAAAGCTCTGCTGAACAGGAAGCAAGGATTGCGCTTTGCTGCTACATTTTTGGTAATTCTTACTCTGACGGGAGTTCAATTCCTCCTGAAATGGCTTCCTCAATTAGCTTGAGGTTCGTCTTATAGGCTTCATTTTGAGGAGCCAGTCTTATTGCCTTTTTAATCTCATCTGTTGCTAAGTCGTACCTCTTCTGGATAAAGTAGACATCGGCAAGTCCGCTATGGGCAGCTGCGGAATAGCGATTCAATTTCAGGGCTTTTCTGTACTCAGCAATGGCTTGAATTAGATTCCCTTCCTCCATCCAGCACCTTCCCAAGCCCACATAAACACGAGAGTAATCAAATTCAAATAATCTATTTTCATAATCTCTCCCTGAGGAGATCAATTGGGGAAGTAGTCCTTTCAACTTTAACACCTTGTAGAATTCTTCCTTGGCTTTGGCAATCTCTTTTAAACCCAATTGGCTCTCTCCCAACCGCAAGTGGGCTAATAGATAGTATGGCTCTATATCAACTGCTTTTTGATATTCTATCTTTGCTTTCTTAAATTCCCAGCGGTCTAGATAGTAAGAACCCAGGGCAAAGCGGAAAAACGGATTGTAAGGGTTATGCTTTACTGCTAATTTAAATTCCTTTAAAGCGCTTACTGTGTCTTTAAGCCAATAGTACATATGGCCTAACTGGTCATGGTAATCCGCTTCTTGGGGATGTAACTTTATAACCTTCCCATAAATTGAAATTGCTCTATCCTGTTTTTCTTCTTTCCTGTAATAATCGGCCAATTCCTTATGGTATTCTGCATTCAAAGGAACGAATTTCACGGCCTTCCTATATTCACCCTTATATGCATAGTGGTTTCCAAGATAGATTACTGAAACGAGGAGAAACAAAATTGAGAGAAAAGAAATAGACGTCACTCTTAGCCACCCGGGAGCTTGCAGGTCAGAAAGCGAGATGAGCTTTTCGTCAGGGGAAATCCGGGATAGAAATAGCTTATGATTATCAACCATAATCTTTGTTATAAAAAAGAGTAAAATACAGGTTATTGCCGGAAGGTGGAGATTGAAATAGAATAGGCCCTGGGTTAATACTGCTAAAGCGCCTGCCGAGACAGAAACCACCTCAGCTTGAGAATTAAGAGAGAGATTACTCTTTAATAATTTCTTTACTCCCTTCACCATTATGTAAAAAATGGAACTTACGAGAAATACTACAATCATTCCCAGTTCAGCACCTATTTGTAAATACTCATTGTAGGCAAATTTTGTATAAGTGCCATAGCCAGAAGCAATCCGAAAATTACCAAAGTTTCCCGGGCCTACTCCCAGGAATGGATGTGCTGAGATTACTTCCAGACATCGACTCCAAATTCCCAATCTCTGGAGGAAGAACTCCTTCAAAGTTTCCCCTCCCAACAATTGAAAAACTTTCATCGTAGAAGGAAAGATTAGAAATATTCCTATGAGAGTAAAGATTATATATACTGCCTTCTTCTTGTATAGAAAAATAGTTATAAATATGATTGCAGCTAAAAGAGCAAGTACTCCACTTAACGAGCGAGTCAAAACTAAGCATGTAGACATTATAAGTGTAGCTATAAGATAAATGATGAAGGGAACTCTATGTTGGCTAATTATATTCTTAATGTTTACATTAATGTTATTTGGACCATTCCACTTTCTAAAAGTCAGTAGTTCAGTTATTCCCAGGGTTATTCCCACTGCCAAGTAACCGGCTAAAAAGTCAGGAGTGGGAAGAGTTGCTTTAATTTCTAAATGAAAGAAAGACTGGAATAGACCAATGACTGCAAGAATTGAAGCGGAAACGAAAATTATTTTAAATAGATAATTTCCTCTCAATACGCCCCTATCCGCTAAATGTTCTACTAAGAGAAAATAGAAGAGAACAAAAGTAACTATTTTTATAAAAGAGAGAAGGGAATTGTGTAGATATGTGGAATTAACTACTGAAAAGAAGGAAAAGAATAGGATAAGACAGACTGGAAAATGGAGTGAAGGCGAGATGTATAATTTTCTCCAGAGAGAGTTAAAATTTTTCCTCTTTGCTAAGTAGAGAATTGATAAAATAAGGATTATTGCCTGGATTAATGAGCGGGGAAATATCTTTTCTCCACCACTAAACCAAGGAATATATAAAAAGATAAATATTAAACCTAAATTAATTATTCTCAACATCTATCCTGGTTTGCATTCTTCCCGCCAATTCGCTTATTCTTTGCCGGTAATCACCATTTTGCCTGTCGCAGGCTATGGCAGATTCCATGTAAAAAATAGCCTTCTTGTAATTCTTCTTTATCTCGTACAAATAGGAGAGATTAGCGTAAAATGGTCCATAATAAGGCATCCGCTCAACCGCTTCTCTCAACTCAATTATTGCTTCATCCAAATAGCTCGAATATCCTTCTCTCCAGTATCTGGCTAAATATACCCCTGCAAGTCCGTGATGGTACCAGGAATTCAAGGAGTCCAACTCGACAGCTCGTCCATACTCAAATTCTGCCTTCTCTAAGTCCTCCCTTTCCACTTTCACTAAATTCTCTAGATTTCTAATCTCAAAAAGATGCTTACCCAACTGGTAATGGCGATTTGCCAGAGATAGTCTGGTAATCCCTACCCCCACTCCAAGAATGGAAAAAGCAATTACTCCGGTAAGTAGTAGTTTGTTAGTCTTCCCCAATCGGTGCATAGGGACTATCGAGTTTCCTCCCTTTCGGGAGGACTCTAAAGAATTCTGACCAGTAATTAATAGCCCCAAGAAAACCCAGAAAAGTATTGCATTTGCCGGAATACACAGGTTATAATCGGTAAGATTATGAAACAATATGGCAACAATACTTCCCAATACCCCGATTTCGAAAGAAGAAAGCTTCGACCTCTTAGATAAAAATTTAATATGCTTCCCAACCATAAACAGGAACCAGAGGAAAACACCCAATCCTACAACTCCCATCTCTGCTGCAAGTTGCAAGAAATAGTTATAAGCATATAATGGATTTAAGCCTGTTAGTTTATACCTGGCATAGGCGGTTTCGAACCCACCAAGACCAACCCCTATTAGAGGACGTTGGTAAATCATCCTCAATGCTCCCCACCAGCAAAGGAGGCGATTATAAACCTGTAATTGTCTGAGTGTAAAAAGTAGTAGAACTACGATAACTACAGCTAAAGCGATAAATATATATCGAAATTTAACAAAAATTTGCTTCCCATGCTTGAAATAGAGAATTACACAAATTCCCAAAATTACTCCTATAATCCCTCCCGGGGATTTCGTCAGGAATAAGCAAGCAACCATTAATAACCAACCAACTAAATAAAAAAGGTGGGATTTGATGAATTCTCTGTTAATCGAATTTGACAAGGAGAGAATCAGTCCTGTCGTAAATGGAATTACCATTGTTAAATATCCGGCCAAAATATTGGGATTAACCATTGTCCCGGCCGCTACATTCCCTCTAATGAATTGGTATATTCCGGTTATCGAGAGAAAGATGCCCACTAATAATACTAAACGAATTAAATTCTGTCTCTCTTTCTTTTTTATTATAGTAGTTACTAAATAAAACAGAAAAAAATAATTGAGCAAATTGAAGATTTCGTTTCTGCTATTGAATCTGTTAGTGGAAAAGAGAAAGGAGATGTAAGCCATGCTCAAAAAGAAGACCAGAGGAAAAGAAAGCCTCTTAAGCTGAACGCGGAAGGAAGTCTGTGATTCTGAAGTAGCTGGAGGAACCCATACTAGGAGAATACTATACAGGAGGAGAGTAAAAAGAGAGAAGAGATAGACAAGAGTCAGCGCCCAAATATCCATGCTCGCACGAGCGAGAGGGGAAAATATAAGAATCAGGCACAAAATTGCATAGATAACTTTTTTGGTATATATTTGTAACTCTCTATCCTCTCTCTCCTTGAAAAAAGTAGCCTGTCCCCTTTTTTAGTGGCGTATGACATGGGGAGTTAAGAAAATCAGAAGTTCCAATGTCCGCTTGTGTGTCTCTTTCTTCTTAAACAAGTAACCTAAAATGGGAATATCGCCTAAAATTGGTACCTGGTATATCGTTCCCTTTTCCGTCTC
>DAOVHK010000010.1 GCA_030671905.1 Clostridia bacterium
AAGTAGATAAGGAAAAGAAGGAAGAGGAAGTAGATAAGGAAAAGAAGGAAGAGGAAGTAGATAAGGAAAAGAAGGAAGAAAAAGTAGATAAGGAAAAGAAGGAAAAGGAAGTAAAGAAGAGTGAAAAGGATGAGGTGAATACAGATGCTAATGCCCAAGAGAGTTAAGTATCGCAAGACGCAGCGTGGAGGGATGAAAGGCATAGCTTTACGCGGAAATAAGATAAATTTTGGCGAATATGGATTACTGGTTCTCGAGCCCGCCTGGCTGACAGCTCAACAGATTGAGGCTGCGCGAGTAGCTTTGACTCGTTCTTTAAAGAAGGGCGGAAAGGTCTGGATTAGAATTTTTCCGGATAAGGCAATTACCAAAAAACCAGCAGAGACTCGCATGGGAAAGGGGAAGGGTGCCCCGGCTGGCTGGGTAGCTGTGGTCAAGCCTGGAAGAGTTCTCTTTGAAATCGAGGGAGTCAACCGGTATGAGGCAAAAATAGCGATGGAGCTGGCAGGTCATAAGTTGCCGGTAAAGACAGCGTTTTTAGCAAGGGGAGAATGATAAAATTTCTAATGTTTGAAAGGGATAATGGGAAAGAAAAATGAAAGCGAGCAAATTGCGAGAATTGAGTGTAGCCGAATTAGAGCAGAGGTTGAACGAGACTACGCAGAAACTATTTCAGTTAAGATTCAAAAACGCCTCAGGTAAAATAAAGAATCCCCTGGAGATTAGGCTTTTCCGCAGGGATATTGCACGGATTAAGACAGTTTTGGCAGAAAGTAAACTGTCTAAAGAAAAAGAAGAATAAAGGGAGAGAGGATGAGAGAAGGTCGAGCGAAACGCAAGATCAGGATTGGTAAAGTGGTCAGTGATAAGATGGAGAAGACTAGAATAGTAGCAGTGGAGAGATTGTTCAGGCATTCTCGATATCAAAAGGTTATTAAAAGAAGAAAGAAATTTATGGTGGATGACCCCAAGAACGAATCGCACATAGGAGATAAAGTGAGAATTACCGAAACCAGACCCTTGAGTAAAAGAAAGAGGTGGCGAGTTTTGGAAATCCTGAATAAGGTAGAGAAAATTTAACATGATACAGATGCGCACTCGATTAAATGTAGCTGACAATACAGGAGCGAGAAAAATTACCTGCATAGGAGTTCTGGGCGGAACTAGGAAGAGATATGCAGGAATGGGTGATATAATTAAGGCTTCAGTAAAAGATGCTTTGCCGGGCGCTGCGGTTAAGAAGGGTGAGGTGGTAAGGGCAGTGATTGTTAGAATGAGGAAATGGATACGCCGACCCGATGGTTCCTATGTCAAATTTGACGAAAATGGTGCAGTAATTGTGGACGACAACAACGAGCCCAAGGGAACTCGAATTTTTGGGCCAATTGCTCGTGAACTGAGAGATAAGGGATTCACCAAGATAATCTCTCTGGCTCCTGAAGTAGTATGATGTTTAATCGTTCATTCATACACTGGGGAAATTGATATGTTGCCGATTAGAAAGAAGGATAAGGTAGTAGTAAAGACGGGTAAAGACAAAGGCAAAACAGGTGAAGTCCTGAAAGTATTTTCCGCGACTTCCCGAGTGATAGTAAGCAAGATAAATTTTATAAAGAGACATACCCGGGCATCACAGACTACGCCAGGGGGGATTACAGAAAAAGAGTCTTCTATTAATATTTCCAATGTACAGTTGATTTGCCCTAAATGTGACCAGCCTACTCGAGTAAAGATAGACCACTTAAGCGATGGTAAGAAGATAAGAGTTTGCCGAAGATGTGGAGAAATGATAGTATAGGGAAAGCAAAATGGCGCGATTAAAAGAATTATATAAGAAAAAGATTGTTCCTCAACTGATAGAACGTCTAAAATATAAGAATATTATGGAAGTGCCCAGAATAGATAAGATAGTAGTCAATACAGGGGTTTCCACAGCAAAGGAGGATATTAAGGTTTTGGACGAAGCAGTGGGAGAGTTAGCAACAATAACGGGACAGAAGCCTATTGTGACCAGGGCAAAAAAGTCGATTTCCAACTTCAAACTTCGTCAGGGAATGCCCATAGGTTGCAAAGTCACCCTCCATGGAGCTGTGATGTATGAGTTTCTGGACCGTTTGATTAATGTGACATTGCCCAGGGTTCGTGATTTTCGGGGGGTCTCCCGTGATGGATTCGATAGTCAAGGAAATTATAACCTGGGAATTCAGGAGCATATAATTTTTCCTGAGATTGATATAGATAAAGTTGGTAAAGCCAAAGGGTTAAACGTGAGCATAGTAACTACAGCCAAAAATATAGATGAAGCATATGAGTTGTTGAGTCTTTTCGGTATGCCTTTTCGAAAGAAGGGGTGATAGAATTTACAGAGGGAGGGCTTTTTGGCGAAGAAGAGTTTAGTTGCTAAGGCCAAACGGGTAGCAAAGTTTGGTACAAGAAAATATAACCGCTGCCGTCTTTGCGGTAGGCCGCGAGGATATATGCGCGACTTTGCGCTGTGCAGAATCTGTTTCCGTAAGTTGGCGCGGCAGGGAGAAATCCCTGGAGTGACAAAATCCAGCTGGTAAAAGGAGGAAATAGATTGTCTATTTCTGATCCTGTTGCAGATATGCTTACAAGGATTCGTAATGCCAATCAGAAGAGGAAAGGGAAAGTAGATATTCCCGCATCAAAGTTAAAAGAGAAAATAGTAAAAGTTTTGAAAGAAGAAGGGTATATAGCTAACTATAAGTTTATCTCCGACCGCAAACAGGGGATTTTGAGAGTTTATTTAAAGTATACTCTAAAGCAGGAAAGGGTTATTAAAGGGCTGAAGCGAGTTTCTCGACCCGGGAGGAGGTTTTATTGTGGGACTGATGAGCTTCCCCGGGTACAGAGGGGACTTGGTGTAGCGATTATTTCAACTTCTCAGGGAGTGATGACTGCTAAGAGGTGTCGGAAGGCAAGCCTTGGCGGAGAAGTAATCTGTTATGTTTGGTGAGAGAAATGTCCAGGATAGGTAAAAAACCAATTGTCGTGCCAGAGGGAGTGGAAGTAAAAATAAGCAGTGACCTCGTCGAAGTGACTGGTCCTTTAGGAAGACTAACTCAAAACCTATATCCCAAAATAAAAGTTACTAAAAGGGATGGTCAAATTTTTGTAGAAAGGCTTTCCAATAATAAACACTATCGTTCGCTTCATGGATTGGTTCGCAGTCTTATTAATAATCTGATTATAGGAGTAACTAAAGGTTTTCGGAAAGGACTGATTATTACAGGCATGGGTTATAGAGCAAAGTTAGAGGGTAGAGTGTTAAATTTACAATTAGGTTATTCTCATCCTATAAAATTTCCATTACCTGAGGGAATTGAGATAAAAGTGGAAAAGCAGACACAAATTATGGTCTCCGGGATTGATAAGCAACTGGTGGGTGAAGTTGCTGCTGAGATAAGGAGGTTCAGACCGCCTGAGCCTTATAAGGGCAAGGGGATACGATATATAGATGAGCATATCAAAAGGAAGGTGGGCAAAGCTGCTGCAGTAAGTGCTGGGGCTCCTGGAGGAGGGAAATAGTTTGATTACTCGTTCGGCTCGAAGAAAAAGTAGACACCTGAGAGTGAGAAAGAAAATTTTCGGAATAAAATCTCATCTTAGATTATGTGTCTACAAAAGTTTACGGCACATTTATGCCCAAATAGTAGATGACCAACGTGGTAAGACAATTGTGGCAGCTTCCACGCTCTCTCCTGAAATCAAGAAGAAAATTGAGAAATTGAAGAAGAGCCAAGCGGCAACTCTGGTGGGAGAACTAATCGCTGAGAAGTCGAAAGCCTCAGGTGTTAAGAGAGTGGCATTCGACAAGAGTGGATACGATTACCATGGGAGAGTAAAGAGTCTGGCTGAGGCTTGCCGCAAAGGCGGATTAGAGTTTTGAAAAATATTAGGTGCGGGATAGAGAGGAGATAAGTTGGCAAAGATTAGTGCAGAAGGTTTAGAACTGAAACAGATAGTTGTAAATATTAATAGAGTGGCTAAAGTAGTTAAGGGAGGTAAACGGTTTGGCTTTACCGCGCTGGTAGTTGTGGGGGATGGGAATGGTTATGTGGGTTGTGGAATGGGCAAGGCAAAAGAAGTTCAGGCTGCTATTCAGAAAGGCACAGTAAGAGCGGAAAAGAACCTCATTGCTGTTTCCTTGAAGGGCGCCACGATTCCTCATGAGGTAATCGGTCGCTTTGGAGCTGGCCGGGTGCTGTTAAAGCCTGCTAGCCCGGGAACAGGGATAATAGCGGGTGGTCCGGTAAGGGCAGTAGTGGAAGCAGTGGGCATAAAGGATATTCTCACTAAATCGCTTAGGTCGAATAATCCAGTCAATGTAGTCTATGCTACAATGCAAGGACTGGAAAGTCTGAGGACGAAGGCCATGGTTGCAGAACTTAGAGGCAAGAAGGTAGAAGAATTATAAAGGATGGAGAAATGAAACTTTCAGGGCTCACTCCTAATATTGGCAGTAGACACAAGAAGAAGAGGGTAGGCCGGGGCCCGGGTTCAGGTCACGGTGGCACAAGCTGTCGGGGACATAAAGGACAGAGAAGCCGATCAGGGGGAGGAGTCCGCCTCGGTTTCGAAGGAGGTCAGATGCCACTTATTCGGCGTATCCCCAAGAGGGGATTTACCAGCATCTTCAAGAAAGAATATAACATAGTGAATGTTAGAAATCTTGAGGAGAAATTTAATGATAATGAGGAAGTTACCCCTTCTACCCTTAAACAGAGGGGATTGGTAAAAAAGGATTTGCCGATAAGGATTCTGGGAAGTGGGGAGATAACAAAAAAGTTGAAGGTGAAAGTGACTGACTTCAGCAAGAGTGCCCGAGAGAAGATTTTAAAAGCCGGGGGCAGTGTGGAAATTTCAGGGAAATAGGAGAATTAGTTAGGAGAGTTAGTAATGTTAAAGAGCGTAGCCGATATTTTTAAAATACCAGAATTGAAGAAGAAGGTACTATTTACTCTGGGAATTTTAGCAGTATATAGGCTAGGAGCAGCTATACCTACTCCAGGAATCGATGCTTCAGCGTTGAAAGCTTTTTTTGAGACTCAAAAGGGAACTCTGTTCGGATTTTTAGATATGTTCTCCGGAGGAGCTCTCAACAGGTTATCTATTTTTTCTTTGGGTATTATGCCCTACATTAACGCTTCTATTATTATGTCTCTCCTGCAGACAGCCGTTCCCTATCTTGAAAGATTGTCTAAAGAAGGAGAATTTGGTAGAAGAAAGATTACTCAGATAACCCGTTACGCCACACTGGTCATAGCCGCCATCCAAGCTTTCGGATTGACTTTTTGGATGCAAACGATGAAAGCGCCAAGCGGAGCTGCTATAGTAAAGAATCCCGGTCTCAGTTTCCAATTGATGACTATTTTGACTTTAACCACGGGGACTGTGTTTATTATGTGGCTGGGAGAGCGGATTACCGAGAGGGGTGTGGGGAACGGAATATCTCTTATCATCTTTGCCGGCATCGTAGACCGGTTGCCGGTAGCAGTGGGGAATACTTTTCGTCTATTCCAAAGTGAAGAGATGACCCTCTTTGGAATCCTGTTTTTGGCAACATTGGTATTTGCTATTACTGCCAGTGTAGTCTGGGTGGAGCAGGCTCAGAGGAAGATTCCCGTACAGTATGCCAAAAGAATTGTTGGACGCAAGATGTATGGAGGACAATCCACATTCCTTCCTCTTAAGGTAGACCAATCGGGAGTAATTGCAGTCATATTTTCTGTGGCTATAATGATGTTCCCGGCAACCATTGCTCAGTTCTTTCCCAATGTCGGGCTTATGCAGAAAATTAGTGGTTTTCTGCGACCCGGGCAGTGGATTTATACCATTATGTATGGTGGTATGATTATATTCTTCTGTTACTTTTATACGGCGATTACATTTAATCCTAAGGATCTGGCTGATAATATGAGGAAGTGGGGTGGTTTTATTCCGGGGATAAGGCCTGGACAATCGACAGCTTCCTATATTGACCGGGTATTGACCAGAATCACTCTGGCAGGTGCGGTATTTGTGGTTTGTATTGCGATTCTCCCACAATATCCTATAAGCTGGGTTAACGCTCCGCCCATGCTTGCCACTATTTTTGGAGGAACCGCAATACTGATTGTAGTGGGTGTTGCTTTAGACACTATAGGACAGATAGAATCTCATCTGATTATGCGCCATTATGAAGGGTTTATGAAGAAGGGAAGAGTAAAAGGAAGATATTTTAACATTAAGTAATCTATAATTGGGATTTTTTGGTTATGAAGTTGGTTCTTTTAGGTCCTCCTGGGAGTGGTAAGGGCACCCAGGCGAAAAGGCTTGCAGAAAAATATGGTATTCCTCATGTTTCCAGTGGAGACATCCTGAGAGCGAGCTTGAGAGAGGAAGGTTGTCTGGATAGAGAAACTCGAGAGATTGTCCACTCGGGCAGGCTGGTTCCTGACAGGATTGCTGTGGGAATCGTAAAGAAAAGATTGGGAGAAGAGGATTGTGGGAAAGGATTCATTTTGGACGGTTTTCCCCGCACACTTCCCCAGGCAGAATCGTTAAACGGTTTTCTCCAAGAGAGTGATATAACCATCGATCGCGTTCTTTACCTGGAGCTAAGTGAGGAGGAGGCAGTTAAACGATTGAGTGGCAGGAGGACTTGTCCTCGCTGTGGAGCCACTTTCCATTTGGTGTTTAATCAGCCACGTACTCTCGGTTTATGTGACCAATGCGGGGCGCAATTGTCCCAGCGTGAAGATGATAAGGAAGTGACGGTAAGAGAGAGGATGAAGACTTACGAGAAGCAGACATTCCCTCTTATTGAATATTATCAAAGTCAGGGTCTTCTGGCAAAAATTAATGCCAATAGGTCAATAAAGGAAGTCTTTGAGGACTTATGTAAAGTGCTGGATGGTGGCAGTTGAAGGCCCAGAAGTTTCGGTTAACTATGTATGATTATATTGAAATCTCCTGAAGAAATAAAGAAAATGAGAAGAAGTGGCCAAATTGCTGCCCAGCTCTCCCAGAAGTTAACAGAAAAGGTAAAGCCGGGAGTAACTACAAAGGAGTTGGACAGAGTTGCTTCTACGTTAATAAAAAGACATAGAGCTCGTTCGGCGTTTCTGGGTTTTCGAGGGTTTCCCGCCTCCATCTGTACTTCGGTTAATGACCAGATAGTTCATGGAATTCCCGGAAGCTACAGGTTGCGTGAGGGAGATATTATCAGCATCGACTTTGGAGTTATTTACCAGGGTTACTATAGCGACATGGCCATAACTCTACCTGTGGGAAATATATCTAAAGATGCCCAAAGGTTGATAACGGTTACTAAGAGTGCTTTAGCTTTTGGAATTAGTCAAATGGTGCCGGGCAACAGACTCTACGATATATCTTCAGCAATTCAAGAATGTGCTGAAAGTAATGGCTTCTCTATAGTCAGGGACTTAGTAGGCCATGGAATTGGACAGAAAATGCATGAGGAACCACAAATTCCCAATTTTGGGAAGAGGTCTACTGGTCCCTATTTAAAGGCAGGCATGGTCTTTGCCCTTGAGCCTATGGTTAATGCAGGGAGATATGAGATAGAAACTCTTGATGATAACTGGACAGTTGTTACTGCTGATGGGAGTTTGTCTTGCCATTTTGAACATACTATAGCCATTATAGATAACGGCCCGGAGATACTTACGAAACTGCATTAGTCACATTTAGGAGGGGCTATGCCTAAGGAAGAAAAGATTGAAGTAGAAGGAATAGTCATCGAAGCTTTACCTAATGCTATGTTCAGAGTTGAGCTGGAAAAGGGCCACCGGATTTTAGCTCACATTTCCGGCAAAATGAGAATGCATTTCATTAAGATACTGGCTGGAGATAAGGTTAAGGTAGAACTTTCTCCGTATGACCTGACTAGAGGAAGGATAGTTTATCGTTATAAATAGAGGTTGTCAATGAAAGTAAGGGCTTCCGTTAAACCGATATGTAAGAAATGTAAAATAATTAAGAGAAAAGGAATAATAAGAATAATCTGTAGCAACCCAAGACATAAACAGAAGCAAGGATGAGTCCCGCCCCTCAGGGAGGGGCTGGATGAGGGAGAAAGGAGTAGTGTATGGCTCGTATAGCGGGAGTGGAATTGCCTTCGCAGAAGAGAGTTGAAATTGGTTTAACTTATATTTATGGAATTGGGAAAAGTTCCTCCAATGAGATTCTCCACGAGGCAGGAATCAACCCTGGTACCAGGGTAAAGGACCTGACGGAAAGTGAAATTAACGCCATACAGACAATAATCCAGAGGAATTTCCGAGTGGAAGGGGAGCTTAAGCGAATTGTTCAGGGAAACATTAAGAGATTGGTTGATATCGGGTCCTATCGAGGCATACGCCACCGTCGGGGATTACCCGTACGGGGTCAAAGAACAAAGACTAATGCTCGCACCAAGCGAGGCAGAAAGAAGACGGTGGGTACTGTCAAAAAAGAGGAGGTAAAGGAAGAAAAAGAATAAAATATGACTGAGAAGAAAGCTACTCCAGCGAAAAAGGCTATAGCTGAGGAGAAAACTGCTTCCACAAAAAAGGCTACGGCTGAGAAGAAAACGGCTCCTACGGAAGAGGTTGTGGCTGAAAAGAAAGCTACTCCAACGAAGGAGAAGTTGGTCAAGCATATCCTTGAAGGCAGAGTATATATTCAGGCTACCTTTAATAATACCTTAATTACCATAACTGACAGGAGTGGAAATGCTATTGCCTGGGGTTCGGCTGGAACCGCGGGCTTTAAAGGAGCCCGTAAGGGGACTCCCTTCGCTGCCCAATTAGCAGCCACAGCTACTGCCAGAAAAGCAATTGCGCAGGGTATGAAGCAGGTTGCTGTCCTCGTGAAGGGACCCGGCTCGGGCAGGGAAACAGCTATTCGCTCTTTACAATCGGCGGGATTGGAAATTACCAGCATTAAAGACATAACGCCAATTCCCCATAATGGTTGCCGCCCACCAAAACAGAGAAGAGTGTAAAGGATAAAGATAGTTTTTCATCGGCAGAGGATTTCTTAACGTAGAAAGGTTTGCAGAAAAAAGTACCTGTCACTTTTTTATTCAGGAGGTAATAGTGGCCAGATATCGTGGTTCAGTATGTAAATTATGTCGCCGGGAAAAGATAAAGTTGTTCTTGAAAGGAGAGAGGTGTTTTTCCCCTAAGTGTCCAGTTGAGAAACAGGCTGCTGTTTCTAAGGGCCGGAAACAGGTTCGTATACGACGTACGCGTACGAGATTATCCGAGTACGGAATGCAACTAAAAGAGAAACAGAGAGCCCGGCTAATGACGGGAGTTCTGGAAAAACAGTTTCGTAAATATTTTAGAAAAGCAGAACGCGAGAAAGGATTGCCGGGTGAAAATCTTCTGAGGCTATTGGAATGTAGGCTGGACAATATCGTTTTTCGTCTGGGATTTGCTTCCTCCAGAAGTCAGGCCCGTCAGTTAGTCAGGCACCGACATACAAGAGTGAATGGGCGATGTGTCGATATTCCGTCTTATCAGGTGAGGGTTGGTGACAGAATCTCTTTAGATGAAAAGAGTAAACAGCTGGAAATTGTTAAGGTTGCGCAGGAAAAGGCTAAAGAACGGGGTCTTCCCGCTTGGATAGAATTCGACCAGTCAACCAGTACAGGGAGAATATTAGAACTTCCTAAGAGGGAAGAGATTTCTATTCCAGTTCAAGAACAGCTAATTGTGGAATTATATTCCAAGTAAAAACTAATTATGAATTATATGAGTTATAAATTATAAATCAAATTCAAAGAACCAAAACCCGCAATTGTGTTTTCTTCACACCTCATAATTCATAACTCATAATTATTGTTAGGAGGGTAGTATGAGGCTTAAAGATTTCCAGATGCCAAGAAAACTTATCTGTGATGAAGAGAGTAGCGGCGATACTTATAGTAAGTTTATGGCCGAACCATTCGAGAAAGGGTACGGTCATACGATTGGAAATTCGATACGCAGGATTCTGCTTTCTTCGTTGGAAGGCGCAGCAGTTACTGGCGTGAAAATTAAAGGAGTGATGCATGAGTTTTCCACAATACCCGGGGTGGTTGAAGATGTTACCCAGATAATCTTAAACTTGAAGTCTCTCAGATTCAAACTCTACAGTGAAGGGCCAGAAAGGCTATATTTAAAGGCAACAAAAAAAGGAGAAGTAACAGCAGAAGACATTGAGTTAAATAGTAATATCGAAATCTTAAACCCCTCTACCCATATAGCCACTCTGGACAAAGATACCAACCTGGAGATGGAAATAGAAATTTCTAAGGGTCGCGGATACTTGCCTGCTGAACAGAATCCCCGCGC
The DNA here is from genome assembly GCA_030671905.1 of Clostridia bacterium. Classification (GTDB taxonomy): domain Bacteria; phylum UBA6262; class WVXT01; order WVXT01; family WVXT01; genus WVXT01. The sequence goes on from DAOVHK010000010.1 coordinate 10,347, forward strand.
CAATCAAGAACTAGGCGTGATATCTGTTGACGCAATTTTTACTCCAGTGTTAAGAGTAAACTATAATGTGGAAAATGCTCGCGTGGGCCGATCAATCGATTACGATAGATTGATTCTGGAGATATGGACTGATGGCAGCGTAAAACCGGTCGATGCTTTAGCTTACGCAGCTAAAATTTTGAAAGATTCGCTGAATATATTTATCGGTTTTGAGGAGCAACCCGAAGAAGAGGAGAAACCGCCGGAGAAAGATAAGACCGCGGAAGTCTTGGAGAGCGTTTTAGCTCTTCCGGTGAATATCATAGAGCTAACTGTCCGTTCTATAAATTGCTTAAATCGTGCCAAAATCAAGATTATCGAAGATCTGGTAAAACAGACTGAGGATAAATTACTGGGTTTTCGAAACTTCGGGAAGAAGTCCTTAAATGAAATAAAGAAAAAGATTACCGAATTGGGCAAACAGAAAGGGGTGGAGCTATCCCTGGGAATGGCTATCCCTGAAAAGGATAAAAAGAAAGAGAAAAAGTAGAGGAATCCATATATGCGTGAAGGAAGAGCTGGAAGAAAATTGGGTCGCACTACAAGCGGGCGTAAAGCACTGTTGATTAGTCTTGCCACAGCACTATTCAGGCATGAACAGATTATAACCACAGAAGCAAAAGCCAAAGAACTGAGAAGGTTCGCTGAGAAGGTGATTACCAGGGCAAAAAAAGGTGGGTTGAGTAGTTTTCGAGAAGTAAACAAGGAGATTAAAGATAAACAGGTAATCAATAAAATATTTGAGACTTTGGTACCGAGATTTAAAGAGAGAGAAGGGGGCTATACGAAAATTATTAAATTGGGCTATCGACAAGGGGATAGAGCGAGAGTAGATTTGGTTAAGCTTTGCGGTCCTCTGGAGAAGTCGGAATAAAGGAGGAAAAGATGTTTAATTTCCTTTTAGGATTATTTTCCAATGATATGGGGATAGACCTAGGAACATCTACTACCCTTGTATATGTGAAAGGGCAAGGTATTGTCCTCTGGGAACCTTCAGTAGTAGCAATCAATAAAAATACAGGAGATATTTTAGCGGTGGGCACCGAAGCCAAGAAGATGATAGGGAAAACGCCTGCCCATATAACTGCTTTTCGTCCGATGAGGGATGGAGTTATTGCCGACTTTGAAATAACAGAGAAAATGATTCGACATTTCATAAAGAAGGTGCATAACCAACGGAGCTTACTCCATCCACGGGTAGTGATTGGAGTTCCCTCCTGTATTACTGAAGTGGAGAGGCGTGCGGTTAGGGATGCTTCTGAACAGGCGGGAGCACGAGAAATACACTTGATTGATGAACCAATGGCTGCAGCTATCGGTGCTGAAGTTCCCGTTCAAGACCCAGCGGGGAATATGGTAGTGGATATTGGAGGGGGCACGACAGAAGTGGCGATTATTTCTTTAGGGGGCATGGTGCTTTCCAGGTCAGTTCGAGTAGCTGGTGATGAAGTGGATGAAGCGATTATAAGCTATTTTAAAAAGGAAAGAAATTTATTAATCGGAGAAAGAACAGCCGAAGAAACAAAGATCAGGATTGGTTCTGCTTTGCCGAAGAAAGAAGAGAAGACAATTGAAGTTAAAGGGCGCGATCTTGCTACAGGCTTGCCCAAAACTGTCAAGGTTTCTTCTGGAGAGATGCACGAGGCAATAAAAAGCCCAATCAAGATCATTCTAAACCTGATCAAGGATACATTAGAAGATACTCCTGCCGAGTTGTCTGCTGACCTTGTTGACCGGGGGATTATTCTGGTAGGAGGGGGAGCTTTGCTCTCCGGACTCCCTGAACTATTAAGCAAAGAGACTGGACTTCCGGTCAATCTCGCCCCTGACCCACTAACCTGTGTAGTCCTGGGAGCTGGCACCTATCTGGAAGAACTGGAAAAAATAAAACAGAGGAAATAAAAAAAATATAGTATTTGTCTTACTTGGTGATTTAGGTGCTACTCAAAGAGAAGCATAAATTGCTCAGGCTATTAATAATTTATCTCTCCATTTCCTTTTTACTTCTCATTTTTCGCACGGGTCGGATAGTTAAAGTAGGCAGAGCTCTTTTCTTATATTTATTGGCTCCCAGTCCCAGGATAGTAAGTAAGCTATTGAGTGAAACTGGTCGAATTGAGGAGAGCATATCTCAGCTCGTTTCTGCTCGTGAAGAAAATAAAATCCTCCAGGAGAGAATAACTTCTCTTCTCCAGGAAAAGGAGAAGCTTCAGGAAACCATTTCTGAGAGCAAGAGGTTAAAGAGAATCCTCAATTACCAGGAGGAAACTCCTTATGAACTGGTTTCAGCCAGAGTGGTAGGATGGACTCCTTCCCTGTTCTCTTCTGCTTTACTCATTGATAAAGGAATAAATCAGGGATTTGAAAAAGATACACCTGTAGTTGCCTGGCAGGAGGGAGGAAATTCACAAAATCCTGGAGTAGCTCCGATGAAATCGGAGCGTTTGGAAGTTGGAAATCCACAAGAGAATGGAATGGCGGTAGTGGGCAGGATTAGTGAGTCTGGCCCTGATATGAGTAAGGTTCTATTGATAACTGATTCCAATAGTGAGTTGGCAGCCATGGTTCAAAGAAGCCGAGAGAAAGGAGTGATTGCCGGGACAGGAGAGAGGTCCCTTTTGCTTAAATATCTATCTCCCACTGCAGATTTGGAAATTGGTGACCTGATTATAACTTCCGGGATGGGAAGAATATTTCCCGCGGGACTGGTTATTGGCTCGGTGGAGGAAGTTCTAAGGGGGGTGGGAGGATTAGAGAAGCGGGCTCGGGTGGTTCCCCGGGTAAATATAAATCAGTTAGAGGACGTCCAGATAATAGAATGAAAAGATATATATTCTTCTTAGTATCCCTCCTTCTATTTGCAACAATTCAGATTGTCCTTCTCCGTCACTTAGCCATAAGAAATGTAACTCCCGACCTGATACTAATAGGAGTGGTCTACTTTTCGCTGAAGCATGGTCCTACATTGGGGATTCCCATCGGGTTTTTTTTGGGGTTGATTCAGGACCTCTTTGCTTTTGGGCTCTTTGGGGCTAACTGTTTAATTAAGACCCTGATTGGCTTTTCTGTGGGAACATTCCAAAAAAGACTGGTTAGAGGAAATATCATGAGCCAGATATTTGTGGTATTTTTTACCTGCCTTTTTCAGTATTGGAGTATGTATTGGATAAAAATTTTCTTTGGTCAACCCCCACCTCAGGTGCCGTTCTTTGTAGTTATTTTTTATCCCGTTTATAATAGTCTCCTGGCTCCTTTATTGTTCTGGATAATGGAACAATGGGAAAAGTTGTGGGGGGGAGGGGTTTATGCGCCAGAGCGAAATCGATCGGCAATTTGAAGCGAGACTTCAGAGATCTCTGGTGTGGTTTAGATATTTCGTAATCGCCACTCTTGCCATTCTTTTCATAAGGTTATTCAGCCTTCAAATAATCAAAAAAGGGGAACTTTACAAACTTTCCGAAGCCAATCGTATCCAACTTTTTTTCGACCCTGCTCCCCGGGGTATTATCTACGACCGGAATGGGAAAGTTATCGTTCGGAATATAGGGTCCTTTTCAGTTCTCTTCTCGCCCACCAATTTGACCCGGGAGGAAACGGAAAAGATACTCAAGAAATTAGGCGGGATTTTAAATCTCGACTACCATTTGATGTTAGCAAAAGTGCGCTCTTCGATTCGCCAGCCACTAAATATCCTTCTGGCTGAGAACGTTCCCCGCCCCAAGGTCTTCTGCCTGGCAGAGGAGAAAGTTAACCTTCCTGGTGTAAATATTAAAGTCCAACCTAAACGCCATTATCTACACAGAAATTTTGCCAGCCATCTTTTAGGTCATCTGGGAGAGATCGGACCAAAGGAGCTACGAGCTCTATCTAGGGCTGGATACAAGTTGGGGGATATTATCGGAAAATCTGGCGTAGAGAAGATTTATGATAATTCTTTACGCGGGAGAAGTGGTGGTCGCCAGGTAGAGATGGACGCCAGGGGTCGCCAGCTTAGAATAATTAGTAGCGTCTTGCCTGAGGAAGGCGATAGTCTAATTCTGACCCTTGATGAGAGAATCCAGAATCTCTGTGAGGATTCCCTGAAGGGTAAAGCAGGTGCAATCTGTGCAATTAACCCTGCCAATGGTGAAGTTTTGGCCCTGGTAAGTAAACCCGATTTCGACCCCAATCTATTTACCGAACGTCTCACTCCATCTCGCACCCAGGAGTTATTTACCGATCCAGGACTTCCCATGTTCCATAGGGCAATTCAAAGTCAGTATGCTCCTGGCTCTCTATTTAAAATTGTTACCGCCATAGCTACTCTGGAGGAGGGAGTCATTACTTTAGATGATACTTTGGTCTGCCGAGGTAGCTTACAAGTCGGAGATAGAGAGTTTAAGTGTTGGAAAGAGAAAGGGCATGGTCGTTTGGATATTGTTCAGGCGATTGCTAAATCTTGTGATGTATTTTTCTATCAGCTCGGTTTAAAAGTGGGTGGGGACAAGATAGCAAAATACGCTCGCATGCTGGGATTGGCGGAAAAAATTGGCATTTCCCTGCCCTCAGAGGCAAGGGGTCTCGTGCCGGATTCCACCTGGAAAAAGATAAATTTTGGTGAACAGTGGTATCCTGGTGATACAGCTAACATGAGCATTGGGCAGGGTTATCTGGAAGTTAGTCCTCTACAGATGGCAAGTTTAATCAGTCTGGTAGCTAATGGAGGTGTAATTTATAAACCTTTTATTGTTAAAAAAATAATTGATGGGCAGGAGAATGTAATTAAGACTTTCCAGCCCAAAGTGATGGGAGAGGTGAAAATTTCTTCGGGGACACTCTCCATCGTAAGAAGGGGACTCAGAGAAGCTGTTCTCTCCGGCACTTCTCAGGTATTAAAGTTTAAAAGATTGAGTGTGCTGGGCAAGACGGGAACTGCGGAGAATCCCCATGGGGAAGACCACGCCTGGTTTGTCTGCTATGCGCCAGAAGAGGCTCCCATAATTGCTTTAGCGGTCCTGGTGGAACACGGGGGGCATGGAGCCAGTGCGGCTGCGCCTTTAGCCAGAAGGATATTGAATGGAGTATTTACTCTTAAGGGAGAGAAAGAGCCAGAAATTTTCGTAGGAAAAAATGGGGTCAACTCTATTTTTTCTAAAAGGAGTAGCTCCGATTTATCGGAGCGTTTAGAATATGCGCATTAAAGACATTTCTATAAGATTCGATTACTATCTATTTTTCGCCATGGTTCTTCTTGTTGCCATTGGCTGTTTAATGATTTATAGTGCAATGTATGGAAGCCCGTCGAAAACTCCTCTCTATGCAACACAGGGTTTTTATGCTCTCCTGGGAATGGTAGTGATAATAATTGTAATAGGGATAAATTACCAGTTATTCAACCAGTATGGGAAATGGATATACTTATTTTCACTTTTTCTATTAGTCCTCACTCTATTCTTGGGTAAGAGTGTGCATGGCGCCCGCAGCTGGTTTCCTATTGGGAATCTCACGTTTCAGGCTGCTGAGTTCGCCAAGCTCGGTCTGATTATCATACTCGCTCAATACTTCACCAATTACCCTGAGGCAGTGAAGAGAATTTCCGGACTGATAGTTCCTTTCTTGTTGACTCTTGTTCCTGTGGCACTTATTATATTGCAACCCGACCCTGGCTCGGCCCTGGTCTTTCTGGCAATATTTTTGGCAATGTTATATCTTGGAGGAGCGAGAATAATCTATCTGGTATCCTTTATCTCTGTAGGAATTTTAGCTTTGGGGATTCCTTTACTTTTGGCTCTCGACTCTCAAAATAAGACTTTTTTTCCCAGAATTTTCAGTAACCTTTCGTCCACTCTTGGCTTTATAATAGTCGTTATTGCAGTTATTGGGCTTGTCTGTTATATCTTATCCAGGCTTAAATTTCGTGTAGGGGTTAACCATTTTCTTTTCACTTCCTTAATTGTCTCTGGCGGAATTATGCTCTCCTATCCTTTAGATTTCTTTCTAAAAGAGTATCAGAAGATGAGATTGGTCTGCTTCATTAAACCGTCCATCGACCCATTAGGTGCCGGATACCATATAATACAATCCCAAATCTCCATTGGTTCAGGTGGATTCCTGGGGAAGGGACTATTAACAGGAACTCAAGGGAAACTGGGCTTTCTTCCAGCGCAACATACAGATTTCATCTTCTCCCTCTTTTCGGAGGAAATGGGATTTCTTGGCGCTGGCTTGTTGATTTTACTCTTCTCCATTTTGCTCTTGCGGGCAATAAGAATTGCTTCCCTGGCAAGGAACCGTTTTGGAAGCCTGTTAGCAGGGGGCATTGTGGCTATGTTCCTTTTCCAGATTATTGTTAATTTGGGAATGACTATGGGAATTATGCCAGTTACCGGGCTTCCTTTACCTTTTGTCAGTAGGGGAGGCTCATCCCTGATTACTTCTATGGCCGGGGTAGGGATTCTTTTGAGTATTTACAGTCGCCGTCTTACATATTGGTAAACTATTTCGTAGCAACTCCCCTCTCCCTTCTGGGGAGAGGGTTAGGCCTGCCCATTCTGGGCCACGGCCAGGGGTGAGGGGGAGTTATAATTTGGAAAAGACTGTGCTGGAGGACATTTTACCGTTTGTTTCTAAACCGGGCAGGTATCTGGGTAATGAGTGGAATGTGATTCATAAAGATTGGGAAAGAGCCCAGGTAAAAGTTGTTTTATGTTACCCTGATATCTATGAACTGGGTATGTCTAACCTGGGATTGCAAATTCTCTATTCTATTATTAACCAGAGGCAAGACTCACTTGCTGAAAGGGTCTATGCCCCGGGATTAGATATTGAAGAGATATTAAAGGATAGAGGAATTCCCCTCTTCTCTCTTGAGTCGAAAAAGCCTCTTAAGGATTTCGATATTATTGGTTTTACTCTACAGCACGAATTATCCTATACCAATGTTTTGAACATCTTAAATTTAGCAAACATTCCCCTTCGTTCCCGGAACCGAAATGGGAAATTTCCCTTAATAATAGCGGGTGGTCCTTCTGTTTCTAATCCCGAACCTTTAGCCGATTTTATTGATGCTTTTGTCCTGGGAGACGGGGAGGAAGTAATAGAAGAAATTATAGAAACTTATAAGAAGTGGAGTAGCAGACTTCAGTCTGCGTTTAGAAATAAGGGAAATGGGTTCCTTAAAGCACTGGCAAAGATTCCCGGAGTCTATGTGCCATCGTTATATGAAGTAAATTATAAAGAAGATGGCACTATCCAACGGATGGAGAGGAAAGGAGATGGAATCCCCGAAAGGATAGATAAGAGAGTAGTAGACCTGGAGACCTCTCACTATCCTCTGGCGCCACTGGTACCATTAATCGATATATCACAGAATCGGTTGAACTTAGAGATACAGCGAGGTTGTCCCCATAGTTGCCGCTTCTGTCAAAGCCAGGTAGTATATGGGCCTTGCCGGGTAAGGCCCAAAAAGAGATTGCTGGAAATTGCTGAAGTCTCTTTAAAATCGACTGGTTATGATGAGATGTCTCTAACCTCCCTTTCCTCTACCGATTATCCTGGAATTGAGGAATTTATTGGTGAATTCTTAGATTGCTTTGGAAAGAATCACACTTCCATCTCTTTACCTTCTCTAAGACCGGATAAGTTTTCCCTCGCTCTGGCAATCCGGATTCGAAAGATTAGAAAGACAGGGTTAACTTTTGCCCCGGAAGCGGGAAGTGAAAGATTGCGCAAATTAATTGGTAAGAAAATTAGTGATGAAGAGTTCGCTTCTACCATTTCCCAGGCCTATAATGCTGGTTGGAGGCTGGTGAAATTATACTTTATGATTGGTCTGCCTACTGAAGAAGAAGAGGATATTGAAGCGATAATAAGACTGGTAAAAGAACTAAAGAAGAGACACAAAAACTTAAACTTTAACATAACCATTGCTCCCTTTGTTCCCAAACCACATACTTCTTTCCAATTGCTCCCTATGGAAAAGCTTACAGAATTGAGAAGGAAAAAGGATTATCTTTCTCGCCGACTTCCCGCCCAGGTTAAGGGTCATATTGTGGAATCTTCTTTTTTAGAAGCTGTGTTCAGCAGGGGAGATAGGAGACTGGGAATGGTTCTGGAAAAGGCCTGGGAAATGGGTTGTAAATTTGACCAGTGGAAAGAACATTTTCGTTTCCCTGTCTGGCAGGAAGCTTTCTCCAAGTGTTCTATTGACCCCGACTTCTATGTCTATCGAAAGAGAGACTCTGAGGAAATATTACCCTGGAGTCATCTCGAATTCTGGGGACATCCGAATTCTAGGATGGCATAATGAACAGTGTTCAAAGAGTTAGAATAGAATATAGCAAAAAAGGGCCCATTCGTTATATAGGGCATCTGGACTTAATACATACGTTCTTTCGCGCCCTCAAAAGAGCCAACTTACCTGTGAGTTACACTCAGGGATTTAATCCGCGGATTAAATGTTCTTTTTCACCTGCTCTTCCTTTAGGATTCGCCAGTGAGGCTGAATATATAGAACTATATCTGGATAAGAAAATAGACATTTCCAGTTCCATAGGTAATCTACAGAAAGAATTACCCCAGGGACTGACTGTTCGCGATATGGAAAAACTTCCCTTGTTCGGTAAGTCCAACAATGTAAAGATAAAAACGGTTACATATAGAATTAATCTTCAGCAATTTTTTGGGAAGTCCACAGTTCCTGGTCAGGCAAGCAAGGAAGATATAGAAGGAAAGATAAGAAATTTTCTGGATAAAGAAGAGATTTTCCTTATAAATAAGAAGGGAAGGAGAGTAAATATCCGCCCTCTAATTTTAAGTATAGAAATGGAGAAAGACTGGAACATCAGACTGTTGCTGAAGGTAAGAGGGGGATTCAATTTCAATCCCAGAATAATCATCAAGACACTTCTGGGAGTGGAGAAGAAAGATTTAGCTTTTGTGGAGTTTACCAGAGAGAAATTCTTATTCTGGTGAAGAATCTATCAAGGAGAAAATTATATGAGAAAAGAAATAATAGTTGATGTAGCTGAAGATGAAGTGAGAATTGCTCTGGTTGAAGATGGGCATCTCGTTGAGTTATTCATTGAGAGAATAGAGGAAAAGAGTTTAGTGGGAAATATCTATCAGGGGAAAGTGGTGAATATTCTAAGGGGACTCAGGTCTGCTTTTCTGGATTTAGGGTTGGAGAAGAATGCTTTTCTCCCCTTAGGGGATATTCCACTGGATAAGAGACAGATAAACAAGGGCGATCGTTTATTGGTTCAGATAGTAAAGGAGTCAATTGGAGCCAAAGGAGCAAAGGCCACAGCCGAGATAAGCCTTCCGGGAAGGTATCTTGTGTTCATGCCCAATGTGGAGCATATCGGGATATCCAAGAGAATCCTGGATGATAAGGAACGCAGGAGATTAAGAGAAATAATTAAAGAGATTATTCCAAAAGGAGCGGGATTTGTTGTGCGCACAGAAGCCAGCGGTCATCGCAGAAAGGATTTAATTCGCGAATGTAAGTATCTTTTGAATTTGTGGCAGATAATAAAGAAAAAGAGAGAGATAATTGGGGAGAAGTATCTTGTGCACAAGGCATTTGGTCTAATCTTTTATGTAGTGCGAGAACTATTTACTGAGGAAGTAGACAGTCTAATCATAAATTCCCAGACGGAGTATAAACAAGTCAGAAGTTATGCGAAGATGACAGATCCTCGTCTTCTAAGGAAGTTACGTCTCTATAAGAAGAAATCGCCACTTTTTGAGATGCACAATTTGGAAAATCAACTGTCCAAAATGAAAGACCAGAAAATTATATTGCCTTGTGGAGGTTCAATTATCATTGAGCAAGCAGAGGCTTTGACTGCGATTGATGTCAACACAGGTAGGTTCGCCGGGGGAAAAAGTCTGGAGGAGACAACCTTCCTCGCCAATTGCCAGGCAGCTGAGGAGATTATGCGGCAGGTTCGCCTGAGGAACATCGGAGGACTAATCATTATAGATTTTATTGAGATGAAACAGAGAAAAAATAGAGATAAAGTTATGGATATTCTACACCAACAGACTTTGAGGGATAAAGCGAAGATAGATTTGCTACCCATTACCAAGCTGGGACTGGCGGAGATGAGCCGTCAGAGGAAAAGGGAGAGTATCATTGATATACTTTGTCAGCCCTGCCCTTACTGTGCAGGCAGCGGATTGGTATTTTCAGAAAAGACTATGTTTATAAAGATTAAGAAAGAAATTTTAAGGACTGCAGCCCAAACAGGGGATAAATATCTTAATGTGTTTATGAATCCCAGAATTGCTCCCCTGTTTGACGAGAAGAAAGTAGAGCAAATTTCTAAAATGACTGGTAAGAGAATAAAAATCAGGCCCGATTATAAACTACACGTAGAAGAGTTTGAGATCACTCCGTAAGATAAAAAAATGACTCTGACCCCTTTTTTTGTTTTCTTGACAAAAGGGGAATAAATATATAAAATTAATAGAAATTTCATCTGGAGGAGTGTAGTTATGTATGCAATAATCGAGACTGCTGGAAAACAGTATAAGGTGGAAGAAGGGTCGGTGGTAAATATTGAGAAGACTAATAATAAACCCGGAGATATTATCGAATTGAATAATATCCTCCTATTGGTAAATGGTGAAAAAGTAGAGATAGGAAGGCCCTACATTGATAAAGGAACAATATTAGCAGAGGTCAAAAGGCATTTTAAGGCAAAGAAAATTATAGTTTTTAAGAAACGGCGGCGGAAAGGCTATAAGAAAACACAGGGGCATAGGCACCAATATACGGCAGTAAAAATAAAGGAAATAAAAAAAGTCTGACTTTAAAAGGCGGTGGCTTTTATGGCTCACAAGA
>DAOVHK010000102.1 GCA_030671905.1 Clostridia bacterium
ATTACGCAAGAAATCTTTATTTCCGAAGTAGAAATCATTTCAATATTTACGTCCTCTTCTGCAAGGGCAGAGAACATCTTAGAAGCTACCCCCGAATGGGTTTTCATTCCCACCCCCACAAGAGACACCTTGGCTACTCCCTCGTCATAGACGAGCCCCTTAGCACCTATTTCTTGCTTGACTTTCCCCATTATATCCAAAGCTTTCTTCAGGTCTCCTCTATTAACTGTAAAGGAGATATCGTTTACCCCTCCTTGAGCAGAACTTTGAATAATCATATCCACATTTACCTTACCTGCTCCCAGTGCACCAAAAATCTTGGCAGCAATTCCTGGCCGGTCAGGCACATCAGTAATCGCCACTTTCACCAGATCCTTATCGTAAGCCACCCCACTTACCACTACTTCTTCCATCCTGGAAACTTCCTTGGTAATCACAGTCCCCTCCTCATCATTGAAGCTAGACCTGACATGAATATCCACACCAAATTTATTAGCTACATGGATAGACCTCGGGACCATCACCTGCGCCCCCAGGCTGGCTAATTCCAGCATCTCATCATAAGAAATTCTATCAATCTTTCTCGCATCGGAAACAATCCTGGGATCTGCAGTATAGACGCCGGCAACGTCAGTATAAACTTCGCATTGGTCTGCTTTTAACACTGAAGCTAAAGCTACGGCTGTCAAATCGGACCCACCCCTACCCAGAGTGGTGATATCTCTCTCGGCAGTTATCCCTTGAAAACCAGCAACAATAACAATTCTATCCTTACTCAGTTCCTTTTCAATCTTTTTCGTATCTATCTTTCTGATCTTCGCATTAGTAAATGTCTCATCAGTAACAATCCCTCCCTGTCCTCCGGTCAATGATACCGCCTCTTCCCCAAGAGCATGGATTGCCATAGCCAAAAGAGCGATAGACATCTGTTCGCCGGTAGCCAACAGCATATCCATTTCCCTCTCACTAGGAGAATGGGTAATCTGTTGAACTGTTTCGATTAATTTATCAGTTGTATCGCCAGGCGCAGAAACAACAATGACCACTTTATTCCCTCTCTTCTTTGTCTCAATTATACGTCTGGCAACTTTCTTTATTCTTTCCGGTCCAGCAATAGATGTTCCACCATACTTTTGTACAATGAGCGCCATTCTCTCTCCAGAAAAAAGATAACCCCTTCGGGGTTACTTCCATAGGAGTTTTTCAAATTCCTATACTCAGAGATTAAACTATTTTTGTTCCCTGTTTATCTATACCCAGAACTAAATATCTACTCTTTACTTTATGTCTGGCAAACGCTTTCCGCATAGCTTTTCCAACCTTTTCCGCGCACGAAGGCGGAGAAGATGCGGTAAACGCAAGTATACTCGGTCCTGCTCCACTCAGGCTCACGCCCAAAGCTCCTGCTTTCAGTGCTTCTTCGAAGACTACCTCCATTCCCTTAACCAGCCTCCTCCTATACGGTTGATGCAGTTTGTCTTCCATTGCCATTCTCAAAAGTTCGTATCTTTTCTTAATTAGAGCAGCCAGAAGTATGGTTACTCGAGAAGAGGTAAACACTGCCTGTTCAAATTTTACAGTCTTGGGTAAAATTTTCCTTGCATACCTCGTCATTATCTGGAAACTGGGAATGCAAACCACACAGGAGAGATTCTTAGGGGGATTTAACTTCACAAATTCTATTTCCCTGCCTTTTCTTCCTTTGGGAGAAGAGATACACGAGACTACTAATCCTCCCACCATTGCTGCAGATACATTATCTGCATGACCTTCTATTTCCGCTGCTAAGTTCAATATCTCCTTTATACTCAATCTCTCTCCACAGAGTCTATTTGCACTTACCAATCCTCCAATCCTTGCTGCCGCGCTACTGCCTAGCCCGCTGGCAAGAGGTATTCTGTTTATAAGTTTAAGGTGTAAAGTCTTGGGAGCGAGGTGAAACCTGTCGAATACGAGCTGGGCTGCTCGATACACAATGTTTCTTCTGTCTCTGGGTAGGTTTTCTTCTCCTTCGCCCACAATATCAATCTGTAATTTTCTTCCACTTTTCCCCGGTCCCACTTCCATCTCTACAGTATTGTAAAGTCGAAGTGCCAACCCCAAGACATCGAATCCCGGTCCTAAATTAGCAGTAGTAGCCGGGACTCTAACTTTTACTCTCTTCATACCCATTTAATTTACCGGTATTCACAATCTCATCAATCTTATTACGCCGGCAGCAGAATATAATTTGACTTAATGCGTGAAAACCGTATCTCCAACTCTTATCACCCTGATATATTTTCGTTTGCCACGAGCTATACAGGAAAGTCCCGATGTAACCTTTTTTACCTTTAAAATGGCTTTCTTCCGTTTAGGCACTGTTACAACGCCAGTTTTGGGATCTCTAATAGGCGCTAATTCTTCCCATATTATTAGTTTATCTCCAGGCTTAATACCATATGCAGAACCAAGGTTAATAACAACTTCTTTTTCTGAAAGAATCTGTAAAACCTGGCCGGTTTGAGCAAATTCATTTCTTAAATCATCCTTGAATTTTTCTGTAGCCTTTTCCATTGCTTGTGAAAGAATACGAGAATTCTCCTTTCTAAGCCTTACAAAGATATTTGCTAATTCGATAATAATATCAGTCTTAGTTGCAATATCTAAAGCTTCATTGAATTCTTCCTCATCATTATAATGCTTCTTTCCTTCTTCCCTTGACATTTCGCCTACTTTTTTATCTGCATAACGTACAATGCCGCTTCCTACATCAACAATCTTAATATTCAATTCACATGTTCCCTTTAGCTCTTTCCATATAGACCCAGTAAACTTTCCATCCTTCTTTTTACCTTTGTAATGTTTTATTTCGGGTCTATTAAAAAAGGCCATGGCGCTCCCAAATAATAAATAATCAGCGCCTAAAAGCTTTCCTAATTCAGTATATCTTTCCACATCATCTCTCTCAGCGAACTTTCTTTCAGCCATGACCTTCAATACTTTTTCCCGCTCAACCAGATTGAAATGACCGGCAAGTGCATTCTCCAGGCCTGAAAACGCTGACTCGCTTACACCCTTAACAGGCGAACCTTTTTCAGAAATCTCAATGATGGCTACCGTCTCCTTAAATCTTCTAACAGCATCTAACTCTTCCTTGGTTGGTGCTACTATTAGGGGTGGTGCACATCCCCATAATAAGGCTAACACAACTACACAACAAACAAACTTTAATACTTTCATAGTTGCCCTCCATTTTTTTATATCTGTAACCATTAACTTACTGTTTATCCTTATTTATAGATAATCAAGTCAACCTAAAAATAGATGCGGCCCTTTTTTGTTCTTTATTTCTTCTTTTTAAGCGACCTGAACAAATCTAAAAATTGGCTCTTCTGTTTTTCTTTGATTTCTTGTTTTCCAGCCGCGCTTGGTATATTGGGGCCGATTTTATTCTTGATGGCATCTTTGATTTTATCAGCAAACTTTTTGGTGACTTCCACGTTTTTAAAAATATTACCGGTTTCTTTGACTTGGCAGGTGTCTTCAGAAAAATATTGGGATGTAACCGTGGCTGTATAAACAAGCGCTATCATTTTACCTGTCTTTTTGGTTTTTTTGTTATACCCAACAGTCTCCTTGATATTAGCGGTGGAAAAGACCGAGACATCTGCTGCAACCTTTGGCTTGACTTTGGACATCGAACGTCGCCGGCTCGTTTGTTTAGCCGCTTTATTCACTATCTTTTGGTCGACAAGCCTTATAATGGGATCATTCTCAAACTCTTTTCGGAATTGTGGAAACAGTCTCCCTTTGGTATTCTTTTTGAGATCATCGGCGACATCGGTTTCGAAAAGGGCAACGATGATTGGGTCAGTCGGTTTTCTCTTCTCGGCTTTCCTTATATCCTCGATATAGGCAGCCTTTTGTTTCTCTTTTTCTTCCATCCTTTTCGCGGTTTCTGGATCTGAATAAGTCGTAACTTTTTTGCCACCCACAACCCGCGTGGTCTTAGTCGTCCCGCCACAGCCCGACAAAATCGCAAATGTTAATGCAAATAAGCCCAGGAATACAATCTTTCTTTTGTAAAGCATTATGTCCCCCTTTGAAAATTAGGATCAGTATTCACAATCTCATCAATCTTACTACTGACTTCAAATCGGCTTTGACTACTCTTACTTTTCGGGCAACCTTAATTGCTCTATCAGGATCTTTAAGGCCATGTCCTGTCAAAATACAAACTATAGTAGAAGTTCGGGAAAAGTATCCTTTCCGAACGTATTTTACCAGCCCGGCCACGCCGGCAGCAGAAGCAGGTTCCACAAAAAGTCCTTCCACAGAACTTAACATTTTATATGCTTCAATAATCTGTTTATCAGTTACAGTATCAATCACACCTTTGGATTCGTCGCGAGCCTCTTCGGCTCTCTTCCAGGAGGCAGGATTCCCAATTCTAATTGCTGTGGCAATAGTTCTTGGCTTTTTTATGGGATATCCGCGCACAATCGGCGCTGCTCCTTCAGCCTGAAATCCCATCATCCGGGGTAACTTCAGTTTACGCTTATCCCTCAAAATCCTTCTGTATTCCTTGTACCCTTTCCAGTAAGCAGTAATATTACCTGCATTGCCTACGGGCATAAAGTGATAATCAGGTGCATCTCCCAGTGAATCAACAATTTCAAAAGCTGCTGTTTTCTGACCTTCAATCCTGTTGGGATTAATTGAATTGACCAGGACAACCGGATACTTAGCGCTGATTTCTCTGGCTAAATTCAAAGCCTCGTCGAAGTTACCTTTAATGGCAATCACCTCGGCGCCATGAATCAGTGCCTGGGAAAGCTTCCCTAAAGCCACTGCTCCCTCGGGAATCAGAACTACACATTTTAGCTTCGCCTTTGCTGCATAAGCTGCTGCTGAAGCTGAAGTATTCCCCGTAGAGGCACAGATAACTGCACTGGCTCCTTCTTCCACAGCCTTGGACATAGCCACAGTCATCCCCCGGTCCTTAAACGAGCCGGTAGGATTCAGGCCCTCATATTTCAAATAGATCTTGGAGTCGACTCCCAGACTGACTCTCAGGTTTTCCGCTTCAATTAACGGTGTATCGCCCTCCAGGAGAGTTACAATGGGAGTCTTCTCAGTAACCGGTAGATAATTCTTATATCTTCTAATTACACCCTGATATACCACTCAAATTAACCCATTCAATGTATGGCAGAGATAGGAAGCTTACGCTTCTTCTATTCTAATAAATCTGCTC
>DAOVHK010000109.1 GCA_030671905.1 Clostridia bacterium
CATAGGCGTTCCTACCCACCTCATTATAAATTTTACTAATCTTCCAAAGTCTCCTTAGCCGGCTTAAACTTAACAACTCTTTTTGCTGAGATTTTTGTTGGTTGTCCCGTCCTGGGATTACGACCCATCCTTGGTTTCCTTGCTCGCACACTGAAAGTTCCAAATCCCGAGATTCCTACTCTGTCATCCTTCCCTAAGGCCTGTTTGATAACGGAAAACAAGGCATTGACAGCATCTTTCGCTTCTTGCTTAGCGCAGGTGACTCTGGCAACTTCTTCAATCAGATCGGATTTGTTCATTTGTTCCCTCCTTTAAATTACATTTTTAGAAAATCTTCTTTTAACTCTGGCTTTGCTTGTCGAAGCATCAAATCTTTCACTGCCTCAGATGGCTTCTTGTTCTTAAAAATAACTTTATACACTTCCTCAGTGATAGGCATAGAAACTTTGTATTTCTTTGCCAGTTGGTAAGCTGCTTTTGTAGTGCGGATTCCCTCAACAACCATCTTTATCTCGGAGAGCGCTTTTTTTAAGGTCTCGCCCTGACCGATTTTCTCTCCAAAACTTCGATTCCGACTGTAGCTACTTGTGCAGGTCACAATCAGGTCTCCCATTCCGGAAAGTCCTGAAAATGTTACGGGTTTTGCTCCCAGAGCTTTGCCTAACCGCGTAATTTCTACTAATCCTCTGGTAATTAAACCTGCCTTGCTGTTATCGCCCAATCCCAACCCATCGCCAATCCCGGCAGCTAAGGCAATAATGTTCTTTAACGCCCCACCCATTTCCACTCCAATAATGTCCGGATTTGTATATACCCGAAAGAATGGCGCAAAAAAGATTTTTTGAACTTCCTGATTCAACTTTTCGTTCCTGGAAGCCACCACAACTGTAGTGGGAATTTTTCTGCTGACCTCCTCTGCATGGGAAGGACCTGAGAGAACTACAATCCGTTTTCCTAATTTCTCGGGTAACTCTTCGGATAGGACTTGAGACATTCTGAGAAGAGTTTTATCTTCCAGTCCTTTGGACACATTGACAATTGTTATATCTTCTGGTAAAGGTACTTTAGCCATCTTTTTTGCTGCTCTTCTAACCACATGGGAAGGGAGGGCTACTACAACTAATCGCACGCCATCGAGGGCATAAGAAATGTTGGAAATGATTTCAATTTCCCGGGGAATATCTATCCAGGGCAAGAATCTAAGCTTGCGTTTCTCTCTAAGTATTTGAGCCTGTTTTTTCTCAAATTCCCAGACTTTTACAAAAAATCCTTTTTCAAAAAGCATTATAGCAAGCGTTATTCCCCAGCTCCCTGCACCCAGTATAGCGACTTTTTTCACCACTTTTCTTTTCCTTCTTAAAAGTTGGAAATTTTTTCTTTATTTCTTACCCATTCGATTCTATTTTCTGTGCCAGCAATTAACCTCTTTATATTAGCCTGGTGCCTGACCACTACCACCAGGGCGACAAAACTGCCGAAAAAGACTAAAATTAGCGATTCCTTGAATAATAGGCAACTTAAAGGAAATGCCAAAACTGCAAACATTGAGCCTAAAGATACATAGCGAGTTAAACCTGTTACCACTACAAAGATTGCCAGACTCACTAAGGCAGGAAGGAGTGCCAACCCCAGGGAAACCCCGCAACCAGTAGCTACGCCCTTTCCTCCACGGAACTTCAAAAATATAGTCCAGTTATGTCCGGCGATTGCAGCTAATCCAGCGAGTATCCTGACCAAGTTAAAAGCTTGTAGCGATATTCCTGCACTTCCACCCAACTGGAATAAACTGACCAGATGGATAGCGAGAAACCCCTTGGAAATATCTAAAAGAAGAACCACAATGGCCGGTAAAGTTCCCATCACTCGAAAGACATTGGTAGCTCCCACATTTTTGCTTCCCTCTTGCCTAAGGTCGACACGCTTAATTAACTTTCCCGCGAGGTAACCGAAGGGAAGAGAACCTATCAAATAGGCACTTAGTAAAATTAATATAAATTTAAATATATCCATTATATGGACTCCTTGCGAATCGCGTAGGGGTCCCGATATATCGGGATGGTCGCCCGAACCTCCCTTTCGGGAGGACTCCAAAACTTCTTACGTTAAGCAGTCTCCTTACTTATCATACGAATTCCGCGAAAGCAATATTCCATTCCTGAAATAACCGTAAATAGAATCATAACAGAGAGAATAAATGGCTTAACTGCCAACCACTTTCCCTCTGCCAGATAACCACTGCTACTTAGAAGAACTAAAAACACTACAGTCATCTGCAAAACCGCAGCCGTTTTCCCCACTATAGTAGGGATAACTGTGGACATACCTGTGGAAAAATAGATTATTAACCAGCCTGAGATGAGAACCAAATCTCGACCGAAAATAATAATCACTACCCACAGGGGAACAAGATTCAGGATGGCTAAGATTATATAAGCAGAAGTCAATAAAAGTTTGTCTGCCAGAGGATCGAGGATACTTCCCAATTTTGTCTTCCGCTTTTGAATACGGGCAGCCATTCCATCCAGTCCATCGGTAACAATTGCCAATGAGAAGAGAAACAAAGGCAAATAAGGATGGCGTTTGAGTAAGAGAATCACGAAAGCCGGGATTATGACTATACGAAAAAGAGAAATATAATTAGCCAAACTCAAATTTAACTCCTAAGGAATAGCTCCGATCAATCGGAGCGTCTGCCTCTTAATCCATGGACTGCGCGCCGGCGTTTTTTCTTAATAAACTCTTTTAACCTTTTAACAGTCTTCTGGTCAAGTTGTGCCTGAAGTAGTATGTCTTTACCATTATACTTACGGGAAAGGACTGTGCCCTTTTCGTAGACCAGATTCACCAGCTCACTGCGAGCCTGAGGAATTACGAGTTCTATGGTGCTCCTATCTTTTCCGAAGTGCTCAATTATCCTATCATACAATCTATCCAGACCTAAACCCTTCTTAGCGGAAATATTTATACTATCTTTATACTTCCTTTTCAGACGAGGCAAGAGTGGTTTATTTTTAATCAGGTCCATTTTATTAAAAATAGTTATCATCGGCTTACCCAGAGCATCAAGTTCCTGAAGAACCTTCTCTACGGCAACAATCTGTTTTTGAAACTCAGGATGGCTGGTATCCACGATGTGAAGAAGTAAGTCACTGGAAGTAACCTCTTCCAGGGTCGCTCTGAAGGCAGCTACTAATTGATGGGGTAGTTTATGAATAAACCCTACTGTATCTACAAGTAGTACTTTCTCTTTGTTGGGCAAAATCAACCCGCGTATGGTGGGGTCAAGAGTGGAGAATAGTTTATCCTCTACGAAGACATGGGAAGAAGTCAGGGTATTCAGCAAAGTTGTTTTTCCTGAATTGGTGTAACCCACAATGGCAATAATCGGCAGGGGAACTCTTTGCCGTCTCTGTCTCTGTTGCTCACGGTGCTCACTTACTTTATTTATCTCCTTTTGCAGTTTACTTATCCGTTCCTCTACCTTCCTTCTATCATATTCCAGTTTCTTCTCTCCCGGACCACGCACTCCAATGCCACCTACCTGTTGGGCAAGAGTTACTCCTTTTCCAGTCAAGCGAGGCAAAAGGTAAGTTAACTGAGCCAACTCTACCTGTAATTTCCCCTCCCGGGTGCGAGCTCTACTGGCGAATATGTCTAAAATTAAGCGAGTGCGGTCAATAACCTTGCACTTAATAATTTCTTCTAAATTTCTCTGCTGCGCAGGCGAAAGGTCATCATCAAAAATGACTGTAGTAATTTCCTGTTCAGCACAGAGATTTTTTATCTCCGAAGCTTTTCCTTTCCCGATAAAGCAGGCGGGATCGATTCGCTCTCTTTTTTGGGTTGTTTGACAAGTAACTTCAGCATTGGCTGAACTCGTCAGAAAAGCCAGTTCCTCCAGGCTTTCCTCAACAAACCTGGCATTTTTACCCATCAGTTCTACCCCTACCAGAAGCACTTTCTCCTTTTTATAATATTCCGTCTCCCTAAGTTTCTTAATTAAAAAGCCCCCTTTCAAGACATTATTCAAGTAAATTATCACATATTATACTAAAAATCGCTTTCTTTGACAAATATTTTTTATCTCTCCAGCAACCTCCTTTGCCTTCTTTCCTTCATCCATCTTAATCCAGTGGATCCGCCCATCCTTCCTCCACCAGGTCAATTGCCTTTTGGCATAGCGCCGTGTATCCCTTTTAATCAGATATTTCATTCTCTCCCGGTCGTATTTTCCTTCTAAAAATTCTATTGCCTGTCTGTATCCTAAACCCTGTAGAGAGTTGAGTCTCTTGGAATAGCCCTTGGTTAACAATTTTTTAACTTCCCCTACCAGTCCTTCCTTAACCATTTCATCCACCCGACGACCAATTCTCTCATAGACGAGGTTTCTTTCCCAATCGAGACCGAATGTAATTATTGGATAGGGAAGCGAGCATCTCCTATCCTGCCAGGCAGAGAAGGGAATCTTGGTTAAAGAGTATATCTCTAAAGCACGAATGATTCGTTTTAGATTATTTGGGTGAATTTTCTCACAAGCCTTTTTATCGATTTTCTCAAGTCTTTTATAAAGATAACTTCTACCATATTTCTTAGCAAGTTGAGAAAGATGTTTCCTGACTTTATCATTTCTCGACGGGATAGGACAGATACCGTCGGTTATGGTGCGGATATATAAAGCAGTGCCCCCAATCAAAATAGGTAGTTTCTCTTTCTTGAAAATTCTTTCAATAGCTTTTATTGCTCTCAACTGAAATTCACCAGCGCTGAACTCCTCATCCGGATACTTGATATCAATAAGGTGATGGGGAACAGTCTGTCTTATTTTTCTCGAAGGCTTGGCAGTTCCAATGTTAAGATATTTATATACCTGCATCGAATCAGCAGAAATAATTTCGGCGTTAACCTTCTTGGCTAAAGATAAGGCAACTTCCGTCTTCCCGGAAGCAGTTGGCCCAAGTAAAACAATTATTGGTTTTC
>DAOVHK010000056.1 GCA_030671905.1 Clostridia bacterium
CTCTCTCAGCATACGGGTAGACCGGCAAAGCCAATAGTGGAAGTTGGCGATGAAGTTAAGACCGGACAACTCATTGGTG
Source organism: Clostridia bacterium (assembly GCA_030671905.1). Taxonomy (GTDB): domain Bacteria; phylum UBA6262; class WVXT01; order WVXT01; family WVXT01; genus WVXT01. The sequence continues at coordinate 80 of DAOVHK010000056.1, forward strand.
AAAGTGACGGATTCATCTCTTTACCCGTTCATAGTAGTCTCTCCGGGAAAGTCCTCGATATCAAACCCTGGCCTCATCCATTGGGTCATACCGTGCTTTCGGTTATAGTTGAATCTGATGGAAGAGACGAATGGATGAGTGATTTAACAGCGCATGAGGATTATTTTCGTCTCTCTCCTGAGGAGATAAGAGAAATTGTTAACAGTGCTGGAATAGCGGGGTTGGGAGGAGCGGCTTTTCCTACCCATGTTAAGCTCACCCCACCGGAAAGTTGCGAGATCGATATCGTGATACTGAATGGTTGTGAGTGTGAGCCATATCTGACTTGCGACCATAAGTTGATGCTTGAATACTCTCGAGAAATACTCGAGGGACTTAGGATAATCATGCAAACAATCAATGCTGATCGAGGAATTATAGGAGTAGAAGCCAACAAAACTGATGTCATTTCTCTTTTGGAAAAGGAGCTACGGCGAGAGCCCGGTATAGAGTTGGCAGTGCTCAAGGTAAAATATCCTCAAGGCGCGGAAAAGCATTTGATTGACGCTGTTCTAAAGAGAAAAGTTCCTCCGGGTAAACTGCCACTCGATGTTGGAGTAATGGTGGATAACGTGGGGACAGCCCTGGCCATAAGGCAGGCGGTAAAAAGAGGGATTCCACTGATTGAGAGGGTTGTTACAGTTACTGGTTCAGGCATTAAACAACCACAAAATTTGTGGGTTCGTTTAGGGACACTATTTGCGGATGTAGTCTCCCAGTGCGGCGGATTACTGGGAAATCCAGAGAAGATAATTGCTGGTGGTCCTATGATGGGAATAGCCCAGTATACTCTCGATACCCCACTAATTAAGGGGACTTCCGGCATATTAATATTAAGTGAAGCTGAAACCTTTCCTGAAGGAGACTGTATACGTTGCGGCAAATGCATCGATGTATGTCCTGTGAACCTAATGCCTACGGCGATAGCCCAACATGTGCAGCATAAGGATTGGGCGAGTGTAAGAAGATATAATCCTTTAGATTGTATGGAATGTGGGGGTTGTGCTTATGTGTGCCCGGCGAAGATTCCACTGGTCCAGTATATTAAATGGGGGAAAGAAGAAGTAAAGGAGAGAAAGTAGCGGCAGAGCGGAACTCGGCTATATAGAAGGGGAAAATGGAAGAAGTTATCTCTCAGAAGTTAATTGTTTCTGTCTCACCACATATTAGAGCAAGGGAAGATGTCCGAGCAATAATGTCTGATGTAATCTTTGCCCTTTCTCCGGCTCTAGTCGCTTCCATTATCTTTTTTGGATGGAGAGCACTTCTTATTGTTTCGGTAAGCATCTTCTTTTCTGTGGCAAGCGAGTTTTTCTGGCAGAGGCTGTGGAGAAAGAAGATTACAGTTGGAGATTTAAGCTCTGTTGTTACGGGAATGCTTTTAGCTTTTGTCTTGCCTCCTTCTTCTCCTCTGTGGATGGTGGCAATAGGTGCATTTGTTGCAATTACTTTGGGGAAGCAGATTTTTGGAGGGTTGGGATACAATCCATTCAATCCGGCATTGGTGGCGCGAGCTGTGTTATTGGCTTCCTGGCCGGTGTATATGACTACCTGGACAAGACCCTTTGATGGGGTGACAACTGCTTCACCTCTGGGAATAGTGAAGATGGAGTTAGACCAGAGGTTACCATCATATTTAGAGATGTTTTTAGGTAACAGAGCTGGCTGTTTAGGTGAAATTTCTGTTTTAGCCTTGTTACTTGGAGCAGTATACCTTCTATATAAGAAGCAAATTACTTGGCACATTCCAGTAAGTTTTATTGGAACGGTTGGTTTAGTCTGTCTTCTGTTTAATAGAGACCCTTTGTTCAACATCATGGCTGGTGGGCTTATTCTGGGGGCTTTCTTCATGGCAACGGATCTGGTTACCTCACCTTTAACCAAGAAGGGTAAGCTGGTATTTGGTGTAGGTTGTGGGCTTCTAACTGTATTAATTCGCTTCACCGGAGGGTTTCCTGAAGGAGTCTGTTACTCTATTCTGATTATGAATATGTTAACTCCTATAATTGATAAAATTACTGAACCAAAAGTCTTCGGTAGTTGAACAACTGATACAGAGCACTGTAAATAGTACCAGACTAAGGTCTTGACGTAATTCGTAACTACTTGTAGGATTTCTGATGAAAAAAATTATAATTAGAAGTTTATTGCTAGCAATTGTGGCCTCCTTAGCAGCTTGGGCACTTAGTCTCACTTATAAGAACACAAAGCCCAGAATAGATGCTTATGCTGAACAGCAGGCAAGGGAAGCTCGGAAAGAAGTTCTACCCGAGGCAAGCGAATTTGAGCTTGTGAATATTGGGGAACAGGAATACTTTATTGGATATGATGAGAGAGGAAAACGTGTGGGAGTGAGTATAAAGACAAAGACGCGGGGTTATTCTGGGCCAATAGAAATGATTATGGGATTCAATATGAAAGGAGAAATAACAGGGCTGAAAATATTGAACCAGATTGAGACTCCCGGTCTGGGGTCTAAGATTGTGGAGGATTGGTTTAGTAAACAATTTATTAAACTAAAAGCAGAGGATTTGAGCTTTACAAAGGAAGATTCCCAAGGGAAAGTAGAGGCAATTACGGCAGCGACTATTTCTTCCCGGGCAGCACTTGAGGGAGCTAAGGAACTGTTCGGTTTATATGGTGACTTCTTGAGATATTTAAAGAAAGTAGAGATTCTCAAATATATCCGTGATGGGGACTACACTGGCGAAGGGGCGGGCTTTATTGGACCGATTAGGGTGAGGGTTACTGTGCAAAATCATCGGATAATAAAGATAGCTATTCTGAAGCGACAAGAGGTAATAGAATACTGGTCTAAGGTTAGAGAGAAAATACCTCAGGAAATACTGGAAAAACAGAATATCGATGTGGATATAGTTAGTGGAGCGACTTATTCCAGCAAGGGATTGATTGAGGCAATTACTAATGCTCTGGAGAAAGGGATAGAGAGGTGAGAAAATTCTCAGCGAGCGAACCAAATCCCGAGCATCAGGGGAATAAGCCGTCCTTGTTTTTTGGCTAAAATTCCGAAAGCTCTTCACAAACTATCTTTCAAATGTCAGTTGAGAAAAAGTAATGGGAAGATAAAATGTTGAAGTTTGGGCAGGCTTTAAAGATAGTGCTTGAAGATACCAAACCGATGGAATGGGAATGGGTAGTTCTTTCTCGCGTGCATAGAAGGGTGCTTGCTGAAGATGTAACTGCTCAAAATAATGTTCCCTATACAGATAATTCGGCAATGGATGGCTATGCAATAGATACAGATGATCTGAAGAGCGTTCCTCGAGAGTTGAAAGTAGTGGGGGTTGTGGCTTGTGGGAAATCTGTTAACAAGAGATTAAAACTGGGTGAGGCTATGGCTATAATGACAGGTGCTCCGATTCCAGAAGGTTGTAATAGTGTTGTTCCCGTGGAGGATACAGAGAAAGTTGCCTCAGGAATTGTGAGAATACTTCGCCAGATTAAACCTGGTAAAAATGTGCGCTATTCAGGAGAAGATGTGAGAAAAGGAGAGGTGGTTTTAGAGAAAGGCACAGCTCTCGGTCCAGGTGAATTGGGGATGCTCGCTTCTATGGGGAGGAAGAGAGTGAGGGTCTTTCAAAAACCAGTGGTGGCTATATTAGTTACCGGTAATGAAATCATTGAACCTGGGGAGAGGTTGCGTCCGGGCAAAGTGAGAGATATAAACACATTTTCCTTACGTGGTCTTGTGGAAAAATTTGGTGGTGTTCCGCTTCCTCTGGGAATAGCTGGCGATGAGAAAGTTAAACTGTTGAGAAAAATGAGAAAGGGCCTTAATTCCGATATAATGCTTATTTCCGGTGGGGTTTCTATGGGGAGGTTCGATTTTGTGCGTGAGGCTCTGACTTCTCTGGGATATAGAGAGAGATTCTGGAAGGTAGCGATGAAACCAGGGATGCCAATCAGTTTTGGCTATATCGGGCGGATGCCAGTTTTTGGTTTGCCAGGCAATCCTGTCTCTTCGATGGTCTCCTTTCTGGAGTTTGTGCGTCCCCTTATGATGAAGCTTGTGGATAGAGCTGTAGATTTACCTGAAATTTCTGCTTTTCTAAGAACTCCCATAGTGAAAAAGGATAATAGGAGACATTTCCTCCGGGTGAAATTGGATTACGGGAATCACAAATATTTTGCTTCCCTCACAGGTCCCCAGGGGTCGGGAATTCTTAAATCAATGATAGAGTGTGACGGTATTGCCATTATCCCGGAGAATACCAAAGCATTGAAAGTAGGAGATAGAGTAACTGTGCAATTGGTAGTGTAGGGGATTTGTCCCCGCCCCGATAAATCGGGGCGCCCGTAAATGGTTACACTACAGATTATGCAAGTTGGATGGTGAGTGGTATGGCTAAGTTGAAAAGTTTTACTAATGGGGTTCTGAGGGAGAACCCGGTTTTAGTGTTAGTGCTCGGGCTCTGTCCTCTCCTGGCAGTTTCCAATACTGCAATTAATGCTCTGGGGATGGGGATTGCCACAATTTTTGTATTGACTCTTTCCAGCACGGTAGTTTCGCTTTGTCGTAAAGTTATTCCTGAAGATATTCGTATTCCTATCTTTGTTATTATTATATCTACTTTTGTTACTATAGCTGATTATTTTATGGCTGCATATTTTCCACCTCTTCATAGATCCTTGGGTGTTTTTATTCCCTTGATTGTGGTGAATTGTATTATTTTGGCACGGGCTGAGGCATTTGCCTATCGGAACTCTCTGATAGATTCGTTTTTGGATGCACTGGGGATGGGATTGGGATTTATTTTGGTGATAGTCACCATTGGAATAATTAGAGAGGTTTTAGGGAATGGTACAATATTTGGCTCAAGTAGATTCATCTTTCATCCTGCTTTGATTATGGTTTTCCCTCCCGGAGCATATTTAACTATTGGTTTTCTAATGGGAATCCTAAACTGGTGGAATAGTAGAAGAAAATAAATTCTTAATTCGATTTAATAGAGGAATTTAATGGACCAGGTAAGTTTATTCGGTATCTTCATTTCGGCTCTTTTAATAAATAACATTATACTTATGCGCTTTCTTGGGCTCTGTTCATTCTTTGGCGTTTCTCGCCAGATGGAAGTTTCCTTAGGGATGAGTATGGCGGTTATTTTCGTAATGACTATATCTTCAGCTGTTACCTGGATTTTCTACCACGTTTTCCTGTTGCCACTGAATGTGGAATTTCTGAAAATCTCAACTTTCATATTGGTCATCGCCTCTTTAGTTCAGTTGGAGGAACTTTTCTTGAAAAGGCATATTCCTCACCTGTATCGATCCTTGGGAATATATCTTCCCCTGGTTACCACCAATTGTGCTATCCTGGCAGTCGCTTTCCTTCATGTCGATTATAATTACGCTTTTATTCAAACGGTTATATATGCTCTGGGAGTCTCTTTAGGCTATACAGTGGCTATAATGCTCTTTACTGGAATTAGAATCAGGTTGGAGAGTGCACCCATTCCCGAGCCCTTAAAGGGATATCCCACTGCATTTTTCATAGCTGCTTTGATGTCTTTAGCATTTTTGGGCTTTAAGGGTCTTTTTGGGTTATGAGGAGTTTATGGTCTTAATCTCTGTAATTACTTTAGGCGGTCTAGGGCTCCTTTTCGGTCTTCTTTTGGCTCTGGCTGGCAAAAAGTTTGCTGTAAGGGTTGATCCCAGGGAGGAAAAAATATTGAATTTCCTGCCAGGGACTAACTGTGGTGCTTGCGGCTTTGCCGGGTGTAGAGGTATGGCAGAGGCCTTACTTAGAAGTGAAGCCGGAGCGACTTCTTGTCCAGCGGTTAGTGAGGAGACTGCTTACAAAATAGGGGAGATTCTCGGAAAAAAAATTGAGGTTAGAGAAGCGGAAGTTGCCCGGGTTATGTGTCAGGGGGATGAGAGTAAGGTAAAATATGACTATAACGGAGTGGAAGACTGTCGCGCAGCCCATCTTGTAGCTGATGGATACAAGGCTTGCAGTTATGCATGTTTAGGACTGGGCACATGTAAGGATGTCTGTCCTTTTGATGCAATTCGCTGGGAAAAGGGTAAGACGCCTGAGATTTTAATGGATAAATGTACCGCATGCGGAAAATGTGTTGAGGTCTGCCCTACAAAAGTAATCAGCCTCATTCCTAAAAAAGCTAAAGTCTATGTTAAATGTAGTTCTCCTGATAAGGGAGCGATAGTTCGAAAGATATGTAAAGTGGGCTGTAATGGCTGCGGTATCTGCGTTAAGGTTTGTGAGCCGGAGGCTATTAAGTTAGAAAATAATTTGGCTATTATCGATTACGGGAAATGCACAAATTGTGGAATCTGTGTTGAGAAATGTCCAACCAATTCCATAGTAATGGTGGAATGATATAGGGAATGGGTATGGAATATAGATGTGAGTTGTGCGGTAAGAAAATCGTGAGAAATCGGTATCTGGTAAAGATAGCTTCATATGCTGCTTACGATGGTTTAGAAATCGGTCTTTTGGATTTAACGCGCGATTTTGAAAAAGAGATAAAAGATTTATTGAAAAAGATTGAGAAGAGACGAGGGAAGAAACTGGAGAAGGATATCTGTGTGGGATTCGAGTTTGTTCTCTGTAAGAGATGTCGGGATAATTATGTAAAGAATCCCTTGGGTAAGAAGAGATTTAAGTCGAAGAGAAAAAGAATTTCAAAAAAGAGAAGCCCATGAACGAAATAGTGATATTTATCACTTCAGGGAGTGAGGAAGAGGCAAAGAAACTCGCCAGGGTTTTGGTAGAGGAGAAATTGGCAGCTTGTGTTAATATTCTCTCTGGTGTTGAGTCCCTTTATTGGTGGAAGGGTAAGGTTGAATCGAGTAAGGAGTGGATGTTGGTGGTTAAGACTCAAGGGAAAATGGTAAACAAGGTTGTGAAAAGGGTAAAGGAAATTCATAGTTATGAGGTTCCAGAAGTAATCGCTCTTCCCATAGTCGAAGGAAATAAAGACTATTTACGATGGATTTCTGATACTCTTGCTTTACGGAAAAGGAAAGGAGATTTATGAAGGAGGCGCTGTACTACTTACCGTTGAAAGAAGAGAATAAAGTGCAGTGTTTCTTGTGTCCGCATCAATGCATCATTGATGATGGAAAGACTGGCATCTGTCGCACACGAAAAAATGTGGGAAGGAAACTATTTGCTTTAGTATATGACCGATTCACTTCAGTAAATCTGGACCCTATTGAGAAAAAGCCTCTCTACCATTTTTATCCAGGAAGAGAAATTCTGTCACTGGGGACAATTGGCTGTAATTTTAAATGTAAGGGTTGTCAAAATTATGGAATTTCTCAGGCTGAAACGGATGAGGCTCCCACCAAAACTGTTACTTCTGATGATGCTGTAAGACTGGCAAAGGAATACGGTTCTATTGGCATAGCCTATACTTATAATGAGCCATTGATTAACTTTGAGTATCTCTTAGAAACTGCTCATGAAGCACATAAATATAATTTGAAAAACGTTCTGGTTACTAATGGTTATATTAATGAAGAGCCTCTGGTCAATATCTTACCTTACATTGACGCAGCCAATATTGATGTTAAATCTTTTCGGAACGATTTTTATAAGGATTATTGTAAAGCCAAGTTAGGAGATGTTCTACGCACGGTAGAAATTATGGTGAGGCAGAAGAAACACGTGGAAGTCACAAATCTGGTCATTCCCGCTCTCAACGACTCTGATAGTGAAGTTGAAGACCTGGCCGATTGGCTCTATTCTCTGTCCGATGAAATTCCTTTACATTTCTCCCGTTACTATCCATGTTATAAGATGACTATCAAGGCTACACCTCTGGCTACTCTGGAAAGGGTGAGAAAAATTGCTCAAAAGAAATTGAAGCATGTATACCTGGGTAATGTCTGGGAAAAGCCTGAATCTAATACGTACTGTCCAAGTTGTAAGGAAGTACTTATTGAGCGCCGGGGTTACCATACCAAGGTGGTGGGTCTTGCGGGAGAAAGCTGCAAAAATTGTGGAGAGAAAATAAACATAAAGGTTTTAGATAGGAAAAATGAAAAAATTTAGAGCTCTGATTTTTGTCTTTCTCATATTTTTTATCTCTGGTTGCGGGAAGAAAGAATATAGTAAAGTGGAATTTTTGATGGATACTGTGGTAGAAATCAAAGTATACCACAAGAGGAAAGCTGAAGCGGAGAAAGCTATTAATAGTTCAATGGAAGAGATGAAAAGAGTTGAACAGAAGATGTCCTGTTTTTTTTCGGGAAGCGAAGTTTCCAGGATTAACAAGGATGCTTTCCTTGAGGAAAAAAAAGGGTCTCTATTGGCAGAAGGTTGGATACCTATTAGCGATGAACTTTTCTCATTGCTCGGAGAATCGGTTCTCCTGTCAAAGCTC
>DAOVHK010000104.1 GCA_030671905.1 Clostridia bacterium
AGAGAGCACTGAACACTCCTGCGAGAATCTATTACAAGAATGAGAGCGTAAGTCCCCCGGGAAGCCATAAGCCAAACACAGCAGTTGCTCAAGCCTACTACAACAAAAAGGAGGGAGTAAAAAGAATTGCCACTGAGACAGGAGCAGGGCAGTGGGGAAGTGCCCTTTCTTTTGCCTGTAACATCTTCGGACTGAAATGCACAGTTTATATGGTAAAAGTGAGTTACGAGCAGAAGCCTTACCGGAGAGTGTTGATGGAGACATGGGGGGCAGAAGTCCATCCCTCGCCGAGTAATTTGACCAATGCTGGAAGGAGTATCCTGGAGAAAGACCCCAAGTGTTCAGGCAGCCTGGGTATTGCCATATCAGAAGGAGTAGAGGATGCGGTAACACACGACGATACTAAGTATTCTCTGGGCAGTGTTTTAAATCACGTTCTCTTACATCAAACTGTTGTGGGACTGGAGCTTAAAAAACAGTTGAAACTGGCTGGGGAAAAACCCGATATTCTAATAGGATGTGTAGGTGGAGGGTCCAATTTTGCCGGGTTCTCTTTCCCATTTGTTAAAGATAAACTGCAAGGTAAAAAGATACAGATAATTGCCTGCGAGCCTGAGGCGTGTCCCACTTTAACCAGAGGTCCTTACCGATACGACTTTGGAGATACTGCTTGCACAGCTCCAGTGGTAAAAATGTTTACTCTGGGACATTCATTTGTTCCTCCACCAATCCATGCCGGTGGACTGAGGTATCATGGGGATGCTCCCCTGGTTTGCCTTCTGGTGAACAAAGGAATTATTGAGGCTAGAGCATACCATCAGAATCCTGTATTTGAAGCAGCTATTCTCTTTGCCCGCACCGAGGGGATCCTTCCTGCTCCAGAAACAGCCCATTGTATAAAGGCAGCAATGGATGAGGCGAAGAAATGTAAGGAAACCGGGGAAGAAAAGTGCATCGTGATAGCCTTTAGTGGACACGGACACTTCGACCTCGCTTCATATGATGCTTACTTGGGGAAGAAATTAAAGGATTACGCCTATCCAGAGGAGAAGATAAAAGAGGCTCTGGCATCAATTCCCTCAATCGAGTGAAAGAGTCTGGAGTCCTTCGGACAGGGAGGGATTCTGAGTGCCAATGTAGGGGTCCTGATGTATCGGGGTGGTTGCCCGAGGGTTAGTATTGATGGTCAGGATAAAAATTTGTGGCATTACTAATGAGAAGGATGCCTTGTGGGCGGTCAATCTGGGAGCTGATTACATAGGCTTCAATTTTTACAAGAATAGCCCTCGCAAAATTTCTCCAAAATTGGTAGCCCAGATTATTGGAAAACTCCCCGCCTTCACTCAGCCTGTGGGCGTTTTTGTAAACGAAGAGATGAAAGCAGTCAAGAGGATTGCCGAAAAATGCAGGCTCAATCTGGTACAGCTTCATGGTGAGGAACCCCCTGAATACTGTCGCCAGTTGCAAGTGCAAAGTGCGAGACTAAAGATAATTAAAGCATTCAGGATAAGAGACAAAGAAAATCTGGAAGGGATGGAGAGGTATGGTGTAGATTATTATCTTCTCGACTCTTATGTTCCGGGGATAGAGGGAGGGACTGGAGAAGTTTTTAACTGGGATCTGGCAGTGGAAGCGAAGCAGTTTGGCAAGCCAGTATTTCTGGCAGGAGGTCTTACTCCTGATAACATAACTCAAGCTATAGAAAAGGTTAATCCCTATGGTGTAGATGTAGCCAGTGGTGTAGAGAGGACTCCCCGACGAAAAGATTACGACCTCATGCGGGAATTCATAAATCGAATTAGAACAAAAAGGCTATAACTACACACGGAAATATGAATATGGAAAATGTTTTACCAGACAAGTCAGGCTATTTCGGTATCTTTGGAGGAAAGTTTGTTCCCGAGACCTTGATGTCTGCTCTCAAGGAGCTTGAGCGAGTTTACAATAGGGCAAAGAGGGACAAAAGTTTTCAGGATGAACTCAAATACTACCTCTCGGAATATGGGGGAAGACCCACACCATTATATTTTGCCAGAAACCTGACAGAGAAGCTGGGTGGTGCGAAGATATATCTTAAAAGAGAAGACCTCTGCCATACGGGCGCCCACAAGATAAATAATACTCTTGGTCAGGCACTTTTGGCCAAGAGGATGGGTAAGAGAAGAATCATTGCTGAGACAGGAGCTGGTCAACACGGAGTAGCCACAGCTACTGTTTCTGCCCTTTTAGGACTGGAATGCGAAATTTATATGGGAACTGAGGATATAAAGAGGCAATCGCTTAATGTTTTTAAGATGGAACTTTTAGGAGCGAAAGTTATTCCAGTCTCTTCGGGAACTAAAACCTTAAAGGATTCAATCAACGAGACGATTAGAGACTGGGTTGCCAATGTAAGAACAACGCACTATCTTTTAGGCTCCTGTGTTGGTCCGCATCCTTATCCCATGATGGTAAGGGATTTTCAGTCAGTTATTGGTAAGGAGGTCAAGCGCCAGATTTTGGAAAAGGAAGGCCGGTTGCCAGACTATTTGATAGCCTGTGTAGGCGGTGGAAGTAACTCTCTTGGCCTGTTTCACCATTTTTATAACGATGCAGTAAAGTTTATCGGAGTTGAAGCAGCTGGGTTAGGAATAAAAAGTGGCAGACACGCTGCTCCTCTATATGTAGGAGAGATAGGAATCCTGCATGGTTCAAAGAGTTATGTTCTACATGACAGTGATGGGCAAATTCTTCCTGCACATTCTGTTGCTCCTGGCTTAGATTATCCAGGAGTTGGACCTGAACACAGTTTTTATAAGAAGACAGGCCGTGCCGATTACTTTGTTGTGACGGATAAGGAAGCACTGGAGGCTTTCCATTTCTTCTCTGAAACCGAAGGCATTATTCCCGCGCTGGAACCAGCTCACGCTTTGGCCTACTTGATGAAAATAGCAAAGGATACTAATAAAGATGAGATAATTGTTCTTTGTCTCTCCGGTCGGGGAGATAAAGACGTGGAAATAGTAAAAGGATGAATCAAAAATAGAGCTGACCCCATTTTCTACGATCAGAACAAATCGAAGTCTATGAACAGGATTGACAGTAAATTTGCAGAGTTAAACAGAGAGGGTAGAAAGGCTTTAATCACTTTTATTACTGCCGGTGACCCAGATTTAGATACGACCTTTGAGTTAGTTTTGGAGATGGAGAGGAAAGGCGCAGATGTCGTTGAGTTAGGTGTCCCTTTCTCTGACCCCTTGGCTGATGGCACTACCATTCAGAGAGCATCCCAGAGAGCGTTAGATAATAAAGTAAGATTAAAAGATATACTCAAATTAGTCTATAAATTGAGAAGGAAAACAGAGATTCCCATCGTTCTGATGAGTTATTTGAATCCTATTTACAAGTATGGGTTGGAAGAATTTGCCACAACGTGTAGAAAAACGGGCGTAGATGGGATTATCGTTCCTGACCTTGTGCCCGAAGAAGCAGAAGAGTGGCTGACGGTGGCGCGGTTGAATAAATTATCTACGATTTTTCTGGCTGCTCCCACTAGCCCGCTGGAGAGGATAAAAAAGATTGCCAGCAAAAGCACGGGCTTCTTATATTATGTATCTTTAACTGGTGTGACCGGTGCTCGCGATAAATTGAATAGCAATATAATTGAGGCTTTAAAAGCTATTAAAAGGATAACTAATAAACCCGTAGCCTGTGGCTTTGGAATCTCCAATCCCCAACAGGCACGAAAAATATCCAGATATAGCGATGGTGTTATTGTGGGTAGTGCGATTATAGATTTGATTGAAAAGAGCACCACCAGAAAGGCTGTATTAAGGAAGGTGGGTAATTTTGTTGCATCTTTACACCAGAAAATGGTAGGTGATTAGTATGCCAGTCGAAGAACCCGGTGGTAAAAAGAGTGTGCCAGGTGGTCTGTGGACGAAGTGTGAAAAGTGTAACGAGATAATTTACAACAAGGAACTGGGAAAGAGCTTTAAAGTTTGTCCCAAGTGCGGCTATTACTTTCGATTGACGCCAAAACAACGCATTAAGTTACTTCTGGACAGAGGAAGTTTCCGGGAGAATTATGCCAATCTTAAACCCAGCGACCCCTTAGGGTTTGTTGCTGTTCAGTCTTACAAAAACAAGGTGAAGCAAGACCAGAAAAAGACAGGGTTGAGTGAGGCGGTTATTAGTGGCGAAGGTAGGATAGGCAAGCACAAGGTAGCTATAGCTATTTTAGATTTTGACTTCATGGGTGGGAGTATGGCTTCCGTGGTGGGGGAAAGGGTCACTCGCCTAATTGAAAAAGCAATCAAGAAAAGAATTCCCGTAGTTATTGTCTCTTCTTCTGGTGGGGCAAGGATGCAGGAGGGAGTTCTTTCCCTAATGCAGATGGCAAAGACAAGTGCAGCGCTGGGTCTCTTGGATCGGGGAAAGATACCCTTTATTTCCATTTTAACTAATCCTACTACAGGTGGGGTAAGTGCAAGTTTTGCTATGCTGGGTGATGTAATTATTGCCGAACCCAGAGCACTTATCGGCTTTGCTGGCCCGCGGGTTATTGAACAGACCATAAGGCAAAAGTTGCCTGAGGGATTTCAGACTTCAGAATTCTTATTAAAACATGGTTTAATAGATATGATAGTGGAAAGGAAAGATTTAAAGAACACTATTGTTAGAATATTAAATCTTTTTTCATCCTGATAAACCGAAATTGACGCCCATAGATGTTTGAGTAAGTGTCTGCTTGAACAGTATAAATTACAGCCCACGCCCATTCTTTATGATTAAAAAATTGCAATATGACCTACCCCCAGGTTTTAGATTACCTTTCGGCTTCAGAGCATTTAGGTATAGAGTTTGGACTCTCTAATATTAAGAAGCTTTTGAGAGCTACTGGCATTGGCGACGAGAAATTCCGGATAATCCATATTACCGGGACCAATGGAAAAGGGTCAGTGGCTATTTTTCTCTCCAGTATTCTTAAACAGGCTGGATTCAGGGTTGGCCTATATACTTCGCCCCATTTAATCGATTTTCGGGAGCGCATTCAAGTAGATGGGAGATATATTTCCAAGAAGAAAGTTAGCGAACTCCTCTCTCAGTTACTGTTTTTTACCAGAACTCCTCACGTAAAATTCTCCCAGAAG
>DAOVHK010000146.1 GCA_030671905.1 Clostridia bacterium
ACAAGGGTCGCTATCAGTGATATTGCCACAAACAGAACAGCTTTTCATATTCTCCTTTGCTGCGAGAATAGCTTGAGCTAATTCATTAGCCTCTGCCCGGGAACTCTTCAATATATGGAATGCTAACCTCTGGGCACTCTTCGGCCCGATGCCCGGCAAACGGTGCAAAGCCGAGATTAGTCTCTGTAAAGATTTGGAATAGATAGGCATTTTAATTCACCAAAATTACTTTTCTTCACGCTCTTCCTTCACGATTTCTCCTTCAAACATCTTTATCACTTTTTCCACAACTGGGTCAACTTCTTTTTTTTCCTCGGAATTGAAAACCGGCTCCTGGTTGGGAACCGCCACTTCCTCCTCTGTCTTCTCTTGGGAACGGGAGGTAGTATTGGTCTCACCAGTTATACACTTTATCTTGATTTCTTTCCCCAGAACTTCCTTAAGAGCTTGTTCGATAATATTCGACTTTTTCTCTACCCTGTCCTTATGGAAACTGTAATTTTTGGGAAAAACGATGTGCAGGAGCTCTCTTTCCATACGGACTGGCGAACCCTCGAGAAGGCAAGAGTGGAGAGGAATATCCAGTTTCCTGACAGATTCGAGAACTTCTTCCCAGCGCTCTGTAATTTCCTTAATCTGGGAATTATTTCCTGCCGGGAGTTTCTTCCCCTCCCTGACCATGAGAGGAGATTTCTTGTCTTCCTGAACATATCTTTCCGCAGAAGGATTCCCTTTTTTCTCATCAAGAGTTAGCGACTTTTCCAGTCTCCCAATTCTCTCAATAATTTCTCCAATGGGAATATATGGCTGACATAGACGGAACATATCCACCTCTATCACCAGGCGCGGTTGTTCGCTCCACTTCATAGATTCGTAGGTCTTGCTGAGAAGGTCGATAATCCTCACCATGTTTTCTTCCGTAAACTGTGCTCCTTTCCCGAGAAGGATTCCCAGATGTTTATCGGGAAGTTGCAAAATTTTCGTATTCTTTCCTGCCACTTTTATAAGCAGCATATTTCTGAAGTGTTGCCTCAGGTCTTTGATAAACTGGTCGAGGTTATAACCGGACTCGGTTATCTCGTCTATGAGGGAGAGAATCTCCCTGGCTTTGTGCTCAGCGATGAGGTCGGAAAATTCTACCAGGCGCTCAAATGGAAGAACACCCAGAATGAAATTTGTCTCCTGCAAGTCTATCTTCTTATTGCCAGCATAAGAAATAACCTGGTCGAGCAGGCTCTGGGCATCCCTGAGACTTCCTTCTCCCCGGAAAGCAATTAGATCGAGAACCTCCTTTTCTATTTTTAGTTTTTCTTTTCCCACAATATAATTTAGTCTGTCAAAGATTTTCTTCTGAGGAATCAGTTTCAAGGAAAACCTCTGGCATCGGGAAAGAATGGTGGGTGGAATCTTCTCCGGCTGAGTGGTGGCCAGCATAAAGATGACGTGCCGGGGAGGCTCCTCCAGAGTCTTCAGAAGAGCATTGAAAGCGTCGTGAGTAATCTGATGTGCCTCATCAATAATGTATATTTTGTATCGGGAGGAGACGGGAGCAAATTTTACATTCTCCCTTAAAGCCCTTATCTCATCAATTCCCCTGTTGGATGCGCCATCGATTTCCAGAACATCAAGGGAACTGCCTCTGACAATTTCCACACAGGATGTACACTTGTTGCAGGGCTGGGGTGTGGGGCTTTCTTTACAATTCAGTGCTTTAGCTAAAATGCGCGCAGTGGTCGTCTTGCCTATGCCTCTCGGCCCTGAGAAAAGGTAAGCGTGGGCAACTTTACCTGAGGTAATGGCATTCTTTAAAGTCTTAGAGACATGCTCCTGCCCTACAATCTCATCGAACGTTTGTGGTCTATATTTTAGTGCTAATACCAGGTAAGACATCGTAACCTTCTATATGGTAATGGATTTCTTTTGTCTCATATCTTTTTTGATAGAGTACTTTTTCTTTCTTAGGAATAAGAAGACTCAATAGAAACAAGACGATAAGAGGACAAATTACGACCCCGATTGCCTTAAGAGGAGTAAGAACTTGAAATTTCCTGAATCCTTCTACCTGTACAACAAAAGTCACATAAAGCCAGAATAAAGTATAAATTATTGTCCAGAACAAAAAAGTGCTCTTAAATTGTTGAGCAAGATATAGAATAACTAGAGGTGACTTAGTGGCACCGAAAGCAAGGAATCCTGATAATATATCACCCCCGATAAAAATAAGTAAAAGAAGATATAGACCCATAGTCCAAACACTAATGGCTACACCTACATAAGTAACAACACGAAAAGTTTGTTGGTAACCTCTTTTACCACCAAATAATATCACAAAAATATGGTAGATACCAACACTAATAAAAAGACCCAATATGCCTAACAATCCACCTAAGAAGGAGAAGAAAAACAAAATCCCCACACCCGTCAGGGCGGCGAGTTGATTCATCGGCTTAAAGAAAGAGAATATTAATGTGGGCAGACAAATTGCCCCAAGCAACAAACCTAATGCTACCATATAAAACTTTATCGGTGCGCCAAAACCTCCTTCCTGAGGTAATTCTTCAAAAAATTTCTTGGGATATACAACTAATTCCCAGCATTTACGGAAAAAACCTTTTTCTGGAGTGAATATCCCATATTGCTCACGTGTGATTTCTTGCCCATATTTTGTTCTTTTCGGTACTACTCCTGTAGAACATTGACTGCAAACTAATTGTCCATCTTTCTCCTGAAGACAGTCAAAACAGAAATCGCGTTGACAGACTGCACAGAATCCCTGCACCGGGCGGTCTGGATGGTTAGTACATACATCTTTTGGGGGTGGAGCTACATCCTTTTGTTTTTCAGGCTCGGAAGGCTCAGGCTCTGGCTTCTTTTTCCTGAACGGTTCATAGCACATCCCACAATATAATGCATCATCCTTATTCTCATAACCGCATTTGGGACATTTAATCATAACGCCCCTTTCGAATAATCACTCTGACCCCTTTTTTGTGTATGAAAAGCTTTTTGAGAAAAAGTAGGACGTCCCGGTTTTCCAGGACTTATTTTGAAGATCCTTTTAAAGGAAGGCGCAGAACCAGTCCAGCAATCAAATAAGTACCACCCATGTCCACTTTCACTTTTTCGCCATTACTGAGCAGAGGCTGCGAGTATCCCGTAGAACTGGCGGGATTCTCATAAACCAAGTCGGTTTTGAGAAAGCGAATTCCTGCCTTGAAGCTGATCCCTAAGGATTCATTAAAAAACAGTTCCATCCCGCCGGACAAACCGAATCCAAATCCTGGGGAAGCGGTGAACTTGAGGCTGGTGCCGGGCGCGGTGTATGTGCCGGTGGTCCATCCCATCAGCATGGCCGGGCTGACCGTCACGTAAAATCCCTGGGCTTCCCCCAACTGTACTTTGAACGGCGTGTAGAAAGAAATAATCTGCGGTTTGAGCACCACTTCCCGTCTTCCCCCCCAAAAAAGTTGGGTTCCCCATAGCGAATGACTCGGTGGAATAATGAGCCCCGCACCCACACCAAACTGAAACGTATCTTTTGGGTTGGGGAACAACACCCCTACTTCGAAATCCCAAAAAGCAGGAGAACCCGCATCCACTTGCCGGGTGGGGTCTCCTGTCCGTTCGGCAAACCATGTGTCCAGATTGCCCCGTTTATAGGTGTTAAATAAGGTGCCGTAGGCTCCAAATTCCAAGTAGGCTTTTG
>DAOVHK010000050.1 GCA_030671905.1 Clostridia bacterium
GCATAAATTATCTTTTGACCATTGGGTGAAAAAGAAGGAAAAGTGTTATCGTATTCATCACTGACTATTTGTTTTTCATTCTTACCATCGATATCTACCGTATAGATTCCACTATTGTACTCTCGCCAGCTGGCAAACAGAATCTTGCCGCCATCCGGGGAAAAGGAAGGGAATTTATTATGGTACTCATCAGAAACTATACATTTTTCACCTCTTCCGCTTAGGTTTTTTATATATATTCCCGGATTATCAAATAAATCGATTTTGCCATCTCCATTAGTATCCCTTCGCCTGCTCAAATATACTATTTTACTCCCATCGGGTGAGAAAGAAGGACAGGTATTCTGACAATCATCATTCACAATTTGCCTCTCATTTTTTCCGTCCACATCTATAATGTAAATTCCAAAATTATCTCTCTGGTCAATCACGCCATCGTTATTAGTATCACACCGAATGCTACAAAAGACTATCTTGTTGCCATCTGGAGAAAATGCTGGAAAGGCATTGCGATATTCATCGCTTACATTTTTTTTCATGCCAGTCAATTCGCAGATTTTTCTAATCATCTCCTCTGAAGGACCTAAGGCGATTACTTCCCCAAGGACTTTTTTTGTATTTGTAAAATCTTTATTATTTAAATAGGCCTCTGCTAAAAGATAGTAGGTGTTAATATCTTTTCTTTTGGAAATTGCCATAGAAAACTGCTTAATGGCTTCATCAAAAATTCCCAATTCAAATAGTTTTTGCCCTTTTTTGATTTCTTTAATTTTTCCAAAAAGACGCATGGCTACATCTCGCATTTAGTAGGCATAATCCGTATTTACAATAAAAGCATCTTTAATAAGTTCTATATGACTGGAATAAACAGAAACAACATCGAATCTAAGATCTTGCTTATAAATTTTCTTTTCTTTAAGATATACTAAAGCTACTTTAGCAAGCTTCTTTTGTTTATGCCCATTTATTGCTTCTTCAGGTAAACCGTATTCTTTTGTCTTTCGCGTCTTGACTTCCACAAAACAAAGAATGTTTTTGTCTTTAGCAACGATGTCGATTTCACCTAAAGAACAACGGTAATTCCTTTCCATAATCTTATATCCCTGCTTTTTTAAGAACTTTACGGATATGTCTTCCCCTTTTCTACCTAAATTTATTCTTTTATTACTCATTTAGTTTTTTTTCTTTAACTCGCGCAGCTTTACCTGTCTTTTTACGCAAATAATACAACTTTGCCCGGCGAACTCTTCCACTCTTAATAACACTTACCTTTTTAATCTGAGGAGAATGGAGAGGAAAAACCCTCTCCACTCCTATACCATAAGAAAGCTTTCGCACAGTGAAAGTTTCACTTACGCCCCTCCCAGAACGGCTAATGACCACTCCTTCAAAGGCGTGAACCCTTTCACTCCCGCCTTCGAAAACTTTTGAAATGACACGCACTGTATCGCCAACGAAGAAGTGTGGTAGCTCTTTTTTTAACATCTCCGTAGTCGCTCTTTTTAGCAAACTGTCCATAAACTCCACCTTTCTATAATCGCAAGTTTATCTATTTGCACCTTCAGAGAGTAATCGCCTTGCCCCCGTCTTGTTTTTTCTTAAGTTCTTTTAAGATTTTTTGGTCTTCTGCAGAAAGTGTTATCTTTTCTAAAAGATCCGACCTTTTGTTTAAAGTGTTTTTTAGCGCTTTTTGTCTTCGCCACTCTTTAATTTGGCTATGGTTCCCCGATAAAAGAAGGGCGGGAACAGACTTCTCCCTAAACCTTCGCGGCCGGGTGTAATGTGGATAATCTAATAATCCCTGGTAGAAGGAATCATTCTCAAAAGACTCTATTTTATTTAAAACTCCTGGCAATATCCTTACCAGAGAATCGATAATTACCATTGCCGGCAATTCTCCCCCTGTCAAAACATAATCGCCAATGGAAATCTCATCAGTAATTAAGTTCTCCTTGACCCGCTCGTCCACCCCCTCATAATGCCCACAGATAAACAGCAAGTGTTCCTCCTGTGAAAGTTCCTTGGCTTTAGCCTGATTGAAGGTTTGTCCTTGGGGAGTCAAAAGAATAATGCGCACCTTACGTTTTCTTTTTCTATTACCTACGATTTTTTCTACAGCGCGAAATATAGGCTCGGGTTTCAAAACCATCCCTGCCCCACCACCATAAGAATAATCGTCCACAATGGAGTGTTTATCTAAAGCAAAATCACGCAAATTATGGATATTAATTTTAACAATGTTTTTCTGTTGCGCCCGCTTTAATATACTTTCTTTAATTATTCTTTCTAACATTTGTGGAAATATAGTTATTACATCGATCTGCATTTTCGTCTTCAATTATAGCTCCTCAGGAAGATCAATTATCATTCTTTTCTTATTAATGTTAATTTCCTTTACAAATCTTTTTAGTGCGGGAAATAAAATTTCTTTAGTCTCTTTTTTGATTACATAGATATCATTTGTCCCTGTTCCAAAAATATCCACAATTTTTCCAAGCCTGCGCAGACCCGTTTTGTCTTTCGCAAAAACGTCCATTCCCATCAAATCTCGAACATAGTAAGCTCCCCTCACCAAGGGAAGTCTCTTGCAAGCGACCTTATATTTCTTCAACTGCTCTGCCTGGCTAATAGTATCATAACCAGCAAATTTCAGGATAATGAATCCTTTATGTTCCCTCATACCAAGTATCCGGGTTTCCCTTCTCTCCCCCTCTGGATTCACTAAATAGACATTCTTCATGCTTTTTAAAAGACTCCTTCCGTCTCTGGTGACGAAGCTTGATAAAGACAGGTAAGAAATGAGTTTTACTTCACCTTTACGTCCCTGTGTATTAACAATCTCTCCCAAAAAGATTAAATTTTTATCATTCTCTTCCATTTTGCCAACACCCCAGCTTGGGCGAGACTCCTGTACAGACTCTTATGACCCGAAGCTTTGCTTCGCTACTCCTTTCCTCCTCCAAGCGAGGGAATTTAGTCAAGCGAGCATTAGAATTTTTAACCAAAAATCGAAGAAAAATTCCCAGCGAGTAAAACTAAATCCCGAGCCACCATTTATTTAATGACCTCAATCGTGACTTGATGCCCTGTCTTCACAGAAGCAGCATTAAGCAACGTGCGAAGTGCTTTAATAGTCCTTCCTTGCTTGCCAATTACTCTGCCTATGTCTTCTTTCGCTATAGACAGTTCCAAAATTATATTCTGTTCTTCTTTTACTTCTTTGACTTTAACCTTTTCGGGATTATCTACTAACTGTTTAACTACATGAATAATTAATTCTTTCAATTATTCCTCCAAAATTACGTAATAATGAGTTTTGATGCCTGATAATTATTCTTTTTCCTTGTGAATTTTCAATAAACTTTTTACCGTAGGTGAAACTAACGCACCTTTCTTCGTCCAGGCTTTAATCTTTTCTTGAAAGAAAGTAACTCTTTCTCTGGCCTCGCGGGGATTATAATGACCAAGAATTTCTAATACTCGTCCATCTCTTTTCTTTCTCGAATCAACTGCCACAATAGTGTAGAAAGGCCGCTTGTGTGTGCCAATTCTCTTCAATCTAATTATTATGGACATGCTTCCTCCTTTTAAATAGGAAATAATAAAATTGCAGTTTGGTACCTCTCGTTTATTTACTGGCGGATTTCTTCTGAGAGAGGTTACACACTCGACGGAGATCGGCAATTGCTTTCCTGGGATCGGGTGAGCCGAAAATATACTCACCGCTAACCAGAATATTTGCGCCATTGTCTACTGTCAACCGCGCCGTGTTAAGGTCAATTCCGCCATCAACCTGAATATCTACATCCAATCGATTTTTTGAAATGTAGTCTCGAAGATGAGCAATCTTGGGTAAGACAGAACTAATGAACTTCTGTCCCCCAAAACCTGGCTCTACTGTCATCAACAGGGCCATGTCAATTTGATTTAAGTAGTTCAACAAAGACTCAACAGGCGTCTGGGGCTTGAGAGCCACTCCTACTTCCAACCCTTCCTTTTTAATTGCTTCAATTCCCTCCCTAAGATTAATAGCTTCTGCGGAAACTGTAATAATTCTTGCTCCAGCACGAGCAAAGATAGATATAAATTCTTGAGCATTCTCTATCATTAGATGGACGTCAAGCGGAAGTTTGGTTATTTTCTTTATGGATTTGACGATTTGAGGTCCAAAAGAAATATTAGGAACAAAGTGACCATCCATAATATCGAGATGCAACATATCAACTCCCGCTTTTTCAACCAGCCATATCGATTCCTTTAAGTTAGTAAAATCGCAATTTAGAATAGACGGAGCAATCTTAATCACAATTCTATCTCCCTAACCAGAATACTGTTAACAAATATTTTTGCCTTTGCTTTTCCCAAAACTTGTATGGGCAATGAAATCTTCGTTCCTGGAGAATGTATTTTATGGTAAACTTCCCTTTCACCTTGACCATCCACTACCACAATGAGAACATCTCTATCTAAAACTCCCTGGGAAACTTCATAATATACTGTTGCTTCGCGGATTATTTTGTGCTCTTCGCTTTTCTTTGCTACAGTTACTTTGACTATAGTATTTTCATCGACGATTTCACCCGTGTGAGGTTCTTGTTTTAAAATAGTGCCTTGAGGAACACTATCATTAACAGTTTCTTTAATTTCACCTAAGGATAAATTCATATCCCGCAATATCTTCCGGGCGCTCTTAATATTTTGGCCAAGCAGATTAACCATTAAAGGCACTTCTGCTTCTCTGGCTGGACCAAGGCTTATCACCAGATTAATCATGCTTCCTCGGGCAACGATTTCTTCGGGTGAAGGGTCTTGCGCTATTACAAAGTCCTTTTTTATTTCCTCTGAGTAAATTCCTGTTTCCTCGCCCAGAACCAAGCCTGCCTGACGAAGGAGAATCTTTGCCTCGCGTAAAGACCTTCCTACAAGCTGAGAAACGAAAATAACCTGACCACCAGAACTAATGATAACTTTAATAACTTTTCCTTCCTTCACTACTGATCCTGGCAGCGGTTCCTGAAAAATAATACTGCCATCGGGTATATTCTCATTATATTGTTCGCCAACTTTCTTAATATATAAGTCCTGGTCACTTAAAATCTGGAAAGCCTGTCCCACAGTCCTTCCGGTTAGATCGGGAATCATAATCTCTTTCTTCTGATGAACAACTATCCCCATCAATTGGTTGAAAATGAGAACTCCAAATACTATAGAGGCAAAAGTAGCCAGAATGAGTTTAATAAATTTTTTTATCCCCTGTTGGAGAGAAAAAAAACCAAGTAACATAACAGAAATTAGAATTAAAATTCCTAGTATTGCTTTCATAACTTAACCTTTTAATATATCGGGATGCTTACAAAAAATTGTCAGCGAGCAAAACCAAATCCCGAGCTATCTTCACATCTTCACCATCCGACAAGCAAACATGCCATCCATGTGGTGACGATGAGGATAAATTTTCAAGAAACCATTTTCATCAACCAGTTCTTCTTTAGAAACAGGAAGATAGGGCTTAACTGATTCCAGATGGAATAACGGTCTCTCCTTTAAGAACTTCTCAATAATTCTCTCGCCCTCTTCCGGTTCCAAACTGCAGACTGCATAAACTAAAACACCTTTGGATTTAACACATAAAGAGCCCTCGTCTAAAATTGCATATTGCACCTGGGGCATTTTAACCAGAGTCCCCCGATAATCTCTATTCCAACGAACCTCCGGCTGACTCTGGATAATTCCCAGACTAGAGCAAGGCGCATCCACAAGGCATCGGTCAACTCTTTTTGAGTAAAGGGAACTTACTTTAGTAGCATCCAAAAGTTCTGCTTTCACATTGGTTACTCCCAAACGCATACAGTTTTCTTTAATCATTTCCAATCGAGGTTTACGAATATCTAGAGCAATAATTGAACCTGTATTTTTCATAAGTTCTGCCATATGTGTAGTTTTCCCGCCCGGGGCGGCACAGGCGTCTAACACAGTCTCTCCAGGCTTAGGTGCAAGAATATAACTGATGAGCTGAGAACTCTCTCCCTGGACAGTAAATAAACCTTTCCTAAAGGATTCCAATTGAGTCAGAGAGACAAAATCTTTTATCTTTAGTCCCCCAGGAGTAACTGAACTTACCTCTACTTTTAAATCTTCTTTCTCCAGGGTAGGGATAATCTCTTCCCGGGTAGTCTTCAGTGTGTTGGTGCGAATAGAAAGGGGAGGTGCTTGATTATTAATTTCGCATAACTCTATTGTTTCCTTCTCTCCGAATCGCGACAGCCAACGCGTAATTAACCATTGTGGATGAGAGTAGGTTATGGAAAGATATTGGGAGAGGTTTTTTTGTTGGTCAGGATAGACAATATCTTTTACATTATCACTAACTGCACGTAGTAGTGCATTGACCAGTGAAACAATACCAGTATGTCCAAATTCTTTGCTCATCTCTACTGACTCGTTAATTGCTGCGTAGGCAGGAATCTTATCAAGATACATTAACTGGTAAGCTCCCAACCTCAAAATATTTCTCACATAGGGGGAGAACTCTTCTATCTTTTGCTTGAAACTATAGGTATTCAATACCCAATCTAAAGTATTGAGATGTCGAATAACCCCATAGACCAACTCGGTAACCAGCGCCCTATCCTCTTTCGATAACTCGTGAGTCGAGAGCGTACTATCTAAAGCAATTCTGCTATAGGCACCCTTTACCTCAATCTTATATAGGACTTCTAAAGCAATTCTCCTGGCAGATTTCACTATTTCCCCCACATATCACCAACTGTTAATCGGGCACCCTGAAGATAATCATAAGCCCTCTGAATAGACTTGCTTTCTGGCTGAACCCGAGTAACCAGAAGACTTCCTTCTCCGCAAGCCACTACAAATCCTTCTCCCTTTCTAATTCCCACAATCTTTCCCGGTTTAGGAAAGCCTCCCTTGTCAGCCTCAACAGGTGCTGGTATAATTTTAGCCCTTAATATTTTCACTTTCTCTCCACTTTTTATCTCAACGTAAGTTCCTGGCCAGGGATTGAGTGCCCGAATGCGATTGAGTATCCTACGAGATGAGTCATTCCAATTAATCTGACCATCACTTTTCTTCAACAATGGCGCATAACTGATGCCAGAGTTATCCTGAGGGTGACCAGAAACTCTCTCCTCCCGTATCAAATTGAGCGTCTCTCCCAGTAAAACGACCCCCGCTTCACATAATTTGTTCTGTAATGTTAAATAATTATCTTCAGGGTCTATGGAAACCTTTTTCTGTAAAATAACGTCTCCCGTGTCTACTTCTTCTTTCATAAAGATCGACGATACCCCTGTATAAGAATTGCCCTCAAGAAGCGCCCACTGCACAGGAGCCGGGCCACGGTACTTAGGAAGCAGAGAAAAATGAATATTCACACAACCCTTTTGGGGAATACCTAAAACTTCAGGCACCAAGATTTTTCCAAAGGCAACAACCACAATTAAATCCGGGACTAATTCCTTAACACTTTTCACAAAGTTGCTGTCTGCAATCTTTTCGGGTTGAAAGAGAGTAAAGTTTTTCTGTAAAGCAAACTCCTTTACCCCTGAGTATTCCAAACGATGTCCCCGTCTAGAAGGGCGATCCCCCTGAGTGATAATGGTTACAATTTCGTCACTCTCCATTATCTTCCTCAAGAACTGGAGGGAAAAGTCAGGGGTTCCCATAAACAAGATACGCAACTTTTCCTCCTGGTCCAGTCAAGTACTTCCAAGTTTAAGATAGCATGAAGTGGCTTTTAATAATAACAAATTCTTTGTGTTTATACAAATTTTTTCCCTCTCAGAGCATATTGAGAGGGTCAACGTCAACACTAATCTCCATCCCCTTCTGTTCAAATCCCAGGTAGTGTCTCTGAAAAAAATCACCAATACCCTTCATATCAGTAGTTTTGATGATAATCTGCCAACGATATTTTCCGGCAATCTTATCCAGTACGGCTGGGGTGGGTCCTAGTATTGTGATTTGATTAAGCTCTCTTTTTAATAGAGAACCAATTTTTTCAGATGTGGTTATAACTTTTTTTTCATCTTTCCCTCTTACCAGAATAATTACTAAGTTAGTAATAGGAGGATAGTTCAATTCTTTCCGGAATTCCATCTCTTTCTCGTAGAATGAGCGGTAATTATGCTGCAATGCCATTTTTATGCTATAATGGTCAGGATTATAGGTCTGCACGATAACCTCGCCACCTTTGGATCCTCGTCCGCTCCGTCCGGCAACCTGTGTAATTAGGGAGAAAGTTCTCTCTGCAGAACGGAAATCTGGCAAATTCAAAGCCGTATCCGCTGAGATTATTCCCACCAGGGTAACATCGGGAAAGTCCCACCCCTTGGCCACCAGTTGAGTACCCACCAAGATATCGACTTTTCGCTGACGAAACGCATTAAATATTTTCTCAGCAGCATGTCTATAACGCATCGTATCCCTATCCATTCTCATAACTTTTGCCCCGGGGAACATCTTTTTTACTACTTGTTCTACTTTTTCCGTCCCCGTTCCAAAATAGCGAATTTTTTTACTGCCACACCTAGAGCAGAATCTTGGCGCTTCAGCATGATGGTTACAATAGTGACACTTAACTCTTTTCTCATTAAAATGGTAGACCATGGAAATGTTACAATTTGGACATTTTAACACGAAGCCACATTCTCGACATAAGATAAAAGTAGAATACCCTCGCCGATTTAAGAAGAGGATAATCTGCTCATCTCTTTCCAATCTCTCAGCAATGGCTTCAGAAAGTTTTTGAGAGAGGACGCCTTGAGTGTTTCTTTTCTTTAGTTCTTCACGCATATCAACTATATCTACTGAAGGAAGAGACCTTTCATATATCCTTTCCGGAAGAGTTAAAAGTCTATATGGTTTTATTCCTGTTAACGCCCGATAGAAAGCTTCTATAGAGGGAGTTGCTGAACCCAGGACAAGAGTCGCCCCCTCGAGTTCAGCCCTCTTCTGGGCTAATTCTCTAGTATGATACAAAGGTCTCTTTTCCTGCTTGTAAGAAGTATCATGTTCTTCATCAATTATTATTAGACCCAAATTGGGGAAAGGCGCAAAAATCGTTGACCTTGCTCCAATCATTATATCTATCTTTCCCTGGTAGGCGGATTGCCAAGTTCTATACCTCTCTCCCTGGGAAAGGCGACTGTGCCACAGGCCGATTCGACTGGAACCGAATCTCTGTTTAAAAACACTCAAGAATTGTGGAGTCAATGATATTTCCGGAACCAAAAATATGGACTGCCTTCCCACCTCCTGAGCTTGAGCTATAGCCTGCAGATAAACCTCTGTCTTGCCACTGTCAGTTACGCCGTGGACAAGGAAGACAGTAAAACTTTTTTCTTTTATATTATTTTGAATGGGCTTTAGTATTCTCCTTTGCTGGGAAAATGGTATAAAGGCAGAGAAAACCTTTATTTCTGTCTTTTTAATCTTTTCTCTTAGTTTTACAGGCCGAAAATTGTGGGGGAGTATTATATCCAGAGCCTGCCCCAGAGAACAAACATAATATTTAGACATCCACTTAGCCAGCTCTAATAGATTTGTAGAAATTAAGGGTTCTTTATCGATAATTTCTTTAATCATTTTTATGCCTTTTACTCTTGGCCTCGTTAAGCC
>DAOVHK010000145.1 GCA_030671905.1 Clostridia bacterium
AAGAGTTGCTCTGCCATCCCCAAACTGTTTTGAGAAGGAGAATATTTCATCCCAGCTATTACTGTTGAAATCCTGAACTGAACCCCTGATGTCTTCATCTAAAGCCATCAATCCACAAGTGCCCAGAAAAATTGCTGAGAGTGGAAGAACATCGGACTTGCCTAATCTGAGAGGACTGGTAAAGATATATTTGAAGTCTCTGCCGAATCGAGAAAATATATTTCTTTTCTCAGAAGCAAAGGCAATCCTACCTGGGAAAAAAAAGGAAAGAATAAAAATTGAAAGAACTATGCTGAGCCAATTTTTCTTCAATTCTCCTCTTTCGAGACCCAATCCTACCCTCTAAGAAATGCGAGTAACTATCTTTTTCTCTATCCCATAAACTTTAAATCTTATCTTTTTAAACCTGACTCCCGCATCCGCAGAAACAAGTCTGGAAAACTCTTCCAGAACTCTTATTCCCTCTTCTACCCTCCTGAAATTTGCAAAAAGGATATCCTTGAGATTACTCCTCTTTCCCTCTTTGATGGACAGCCCCACATCCTTTTCAGGTTCCCTGGACTTTACTAATCGAGGGTAGACGCTTTGGGTAATCTTGCTCAAATTATGCCTGAGATTTTTTAGCCTTTTACATAATTCCTTATCGTTATATAAAAAACGGGCTACGTCTTCAATGACTCGTAACCCTTCTCTGGCTCTGTTTAGATTAGCGTCCAAAAGTCTATATTTATTTTGCATCTTGTAGGCACAGATTCAATCTGTGCAGAGCTCACCAGCGACTCCGAAAACTATCCCTTCATCCCTGTTTAAATATTCTTTCCTGAATAAAACTGGTATTGACCTCCCCCTTTTTGTAAAACTCATCAGCCATGACTTTGGTATGGAAAGGAATAGTGGTCTTTATTCCCTCAATAACAAATTCGCCGAGGGCCCTCTCCATGCGAGCAATCGCCTCCTGCCTGTTATTTCCAATCACGATTAACTTGGCAATCATTGAATCGTAGAAAGGCGGAATATTGTAACCGGGATAAATGCCCGTATCCACTCTCACCCCGGGTCCGCCCGGTAGAATATAATTAGAAATCGCACCTGAACAGGGCAAGAAGTCTTTATCAGGGTCCTCAGCATTTATCCGACATTCAATAGCATTCCCCTGAATTTTAATTTTATCCTGGTCGAGATTCAACTTCTCACCGGCAGCCAACTTGATCTGCATCTTAACCAGGTCAATCCCAGAAACAAGTTCGGTCACAGGATGTTCTACCTGAATCCTTGTGTTCATCTCCATAAAATAGAAATCCCCGTCGTTATCTAACAAAAATTCCACTGTGCCCACAGTAGTATATTTTACTGCTTTAGCGGCCTTAACAGCAGCATGCCCCATCTTGCGTCGCAACTTCGAGTTAACTGCAGGAGAAGGCGATTCCTCGACCAACTTTTGGTGGCGACGCTGTATGGAACAATCCCTCTCTGGCAAGTAGATAATATTGCCTTTCCTATCCCCCAGAATTTGGAACTCAACATGCTTTGGTTTAGAAATATACTTCTCCAGATATACTTCCTCCTTACCAAAGGCTGCTTTAGCCTCACTCTGGCAGGTCATCACTGCATTCTTTAACCCTTCCTGGTTCTGGACAATGCGCATTCCTTTGCCACCGCCGCCAGCAGATGCTTTTACCACTACAGGATATTTAATCTTTCTTGCCAATTTTAGAGCATCATCTATCTTGGAAATAGTCCCCTTACTACCGGGAATGATAGGCACCCCTGCCTTTTCCATTGCCTTTCTCGCTCTACTTTTATCTCCCATCTTCAAGATTACTTCTTTGGATGGTCCAATGAAAGTAATATTACAGGATTGGCAAACCTCTGCAAAATAGGTGTTCTCTGCCAAAAATCCATACCCAGGATGGATTGCATCAGCGCCAGTAATTTCCGCTGCGCTGATTATATTGGGGATATTAAGATAACTCTCATCCGAAGGTGCGGGTCCAATGCAAACACTCTCATCAGCAAACCTCGTATGTAAGGAACCATTATCTGCCTCTGAGTGGACCGCTACTGTCTTTATCTTCATTTCCTGACAAGCACGAATTACCCTCAATGCAATCTCGCCCCGGTTAGCTATTAAAATCTTTTTGAACATTAAAATTTCCTCCTCTTCCCCTTAGAAAACCTTGCTCCGTCAGATTGGATTTATCCAACAGAGGAAATCCAAACCTACTTAGAAATCAAAGATTTCTAAACCAGTTAGAGATTTATCTCTAAATGGGCAAAAGCCTTCTAATGGGGTTTACCCTCGCCCATTCTTAATGGGCGGGGTTTACTTATGTTTTTTCTTTAGACTCTTAGATGCCTCCTCTTTTTTATAATAAGGGTCTATCAAAAACATATCCTGTCCATATTCTACTGGGTGACCGTCTTCCACCAAAATTCTAACTACTTTTCCCCCTTTATCAGCAGATATCTCTCTCATAATTTTCATAGCTTCAATAACGCAGATTTTTTGTCCCGGTTTGATGATATCTTTAACCTTAACCAGAGGAGATTGGTCTTCAGAAAGTGAATTATAAAAAGTTCCCACCATGTGAGACTTAATTGTGGTATACTTTTCTAAAAAAGATAAGGATTCTTCTTTAATTTGCTGGGAACTCTCTTCCTCTGTCTTGGGACCGGGAGGAAGAGTTTCATAAGCGCCTGCTTCCTTCTGGGCTAATTCTTTTTGTTCATCTAAATTAGGTGCTCCCCTTTTAAAACTTATTTTCGTTCCGTCCCTTTCCCATATAAGTTCTGTAATATCGGCATCTTTTATAAGGTTGACAAATTCTCTTATCTGCACTAGTTCTTTTGCCTTCTTATTACTGCTATTCTTACTCTTCTTCTTTCTCATAATCCCTCCTCAGAAACTTTTCTCTGCCTTACTCATCAAAGGGTTAACAAATAAATAGGCCACTCCAACCAGTGGCCAAAAAATTCTGTTTGAATCTATACTCTCTCGATATATTTGCCAGTCTGCGTGTCCACTCGAATTGTATCACCGGTATTGATAAATAGAGGCACCTGGATTTTTGCCCCTGTTTCCACTTCAGCCGGCTTAGTCACATTAGTAACAGTATTGCCTTTCTTTCCCGGTTCCGTATAGGTAACCTTAAGTTTTACAGAGTTGGGCATTTCTGCCCCGATTATCCGCCCTTTATATATAAGAACTTCTACCTTCATATTCTCTTTTAAAAACTGTGTACCCTCACCTAACTCTTTTTCCGTAAAAGGAATCTGCTCAAAAGTTTCCATGTCCATAAAGTAGTAATTCTTCCCATCCTTATATAAATACTGCTTTTTTCTCCTTTCCAGGAAAGCCCGTTCAAACCTATCCTCAGTCCGAAAAGTCTTTTCCATAATCCGACCTGTGGCCAGGCTCTTCAATTTTGTCCTTACCATAGCCCCGCCCTTGCCGGGCTTATGGTGCTGAAACCAGATAACAGTGAACAGCTCGCCGTTAAGTTCAATATTAACCCCGTTCTTAAAGTCCCTGGCTGAAATCATATACTAAACCTTTTCTCCCTCTCCCCTTTGGGAAGAGGGTTGGGGTGAGGGAGTTATTCCTTTGTTAACACCTCATAACCTTTTTTCGTAACTAAAACCATATCTTCGATTCTCATTCCGCCAAAGCCCGGAATATAGACTCCCGGCTCAACAGTCAAAACCATCCCCGTTCTCAAGACCTGCTTGCTATT
>DAOVHK010000164.1 GCA_030671905.1 Clostridia bacterium
AACTTAAAAAAGAAGGAAGCAGGTGCCTGGAGATGATACGCAGCTCGTTGCTTCCACTAATCCTGGCTGCCATAACAAAATCTTCTTCTCTCAGCGCAAAAAGTTTTCCTCTCACTACCCGAGCTAGGCTACACCAGCCTATGATGGAGAGAATAATCGTAATGCTAAAGTAAACCTTAATTGGCGACCAATCTAGTGGTACGGCTGCACTTAAGGCCATCCATAAAGGAATGGTAGGTATGGATATTGAAAACTCTATAATTCTCTGAATAATTACATCAGAGGTTCCTCCGTAATATCCAGAGATTCCTCCCAAGAGACATCCCAAAACAAAACTAATGGCTACTCCCACCAGGCCTATTGAGAGAGAAATGCGAGAGGCAAAAAGGTTACGAGAAAACAAATCTCTCCCTAAATTGTCTGTTCCGAATAAAAAGAACGCACTGTCCTTTACTCCAAAAAAATGAATATTACTGGGGAATAAACCCCAAAGTCTGTATTTATCCCCACGGACAAAAAAGTCTATGGTGTATTTTTTAGTTTTATCTTCGGTGTATGTTTTGCGCAAAGTTTCAGGGTCGACGTGGACGGTCAGTCCATACACAAAAGGCCTCAGGTGAAATCCTTCCTCATCAAAGAAGTGAATCTTCTGAGGCGGACAAAACATATATTTTGGATAACGCTGGTAAATATCATAAGGAGAAAAGAATTCGCAGAATATGGCCGTAACATAAAGAATAATCAATATGCTGCCTCCGAAGAGAGCTAATTTATGCTTTTTGAACTTCCGCCACATAAGCTGCCATTGAGAAGCTAGATAGTATCTTTCTTCGGCACTAAACTCTTTCCTGTTCTTTTTCATTATTGTGCCCCTGCTCTCTCATATCTAATACGGGGATCTATCCAAACCAGCAAAATGTCGGAAATGAGAGTTCCGATTACAGTTAAAAAGGTTAAGAACATAATGGTGCTCCCGGCCAAATACATATCCTGGCTTAACAAGGCCCGAAAAAGGAGTGGCCCGGTAGTGGGCAGGCTCAAGACAATGGCGGTGATGGTTTCTCCAGAGATAATACGCGGAAGAGTCCATCCTATGGTGCTGACGATGGGATTGATCGCTATTCTTACCGGGTATTTGAATAAGAGAGCTCTTTCTGAGACTCCCTTGGCTCGGGCAGTAATGACATACTGCTTGCGCAGTTCATCCAACAGGCAGCCTCGCATAATACGAATAAGTTCAGCAGTGCCGGCTGTTCCAATGACTATTATGGGAATGGGAAGATGCTTTAACATATCTATAACTTTACCCACACTCCAAGGAGCTAACGCATACTCGATAGAGAAAAGACCCCCGGCACTCAGACCAAAATATTTGTAAAAAACGAACATTAAGATTAAGGCAAGAAGGAAGTTTGGAGTAGCCAGACCGGCAAAACCAAATATAGTAAAGCCATAGTCACCAATAGAATACTGATGGGTGGCCGAGTAAATACCAATCGGTATAGCTACAGCATAAGCGAAGAGCAGGGTTAAAATAGATATAGTTACTGTGAGCATAAGGCGCTCACCGATTAACTCGCTTACCGGCAGATTCCATTGAAAAGACTTGCCAAAATCCCCGTGGAGCATGTTCCACGTCCACCTAAAGTATTGAGCATATACTGGTAGATCTAGGCTGTATCGCTCTTCCAGTGAGCGGATCTGCTCTTCGTCAACCTTTATACCGGCTCTTCTTAGGTTCCCTATAACAGAAGTTAAATAATCTCCTGGCGGAAGTTGAATAATAGTAAATGCAACAACTGACACTACCAGCATGATAATAATCATATACAAAAACCGACGAATAATGTAAAATAACATCTCTTTCTCCTGTCCTTATTTATAGTAATGTCAGAAGTTTTTTAATGATTCTGTTCTAAGGCCTTTATTATCAAGTGTTTTGGTGAAAGTGACTTGCCTCCCCCTGCTTCCTACAGTGGGATTTGGGAATCCACAAAAAACAAGGAGGCAAGAGGAGTGAAAAAAACTGCTCGTTTGGTTGTCTGGATCTACTCTAAGTTTATCCCGCTAGATAGTAAACATCTAACGTGATTCACCGGTAAAGAAATAGAAGAAATTGTCAATGGTCTTTTAGATGTCTTAGCTAATCGTAATCCTACGGACAGAGCCCTCACTCAACTAAAGTCTTTTAAAAGGTTGATTGACTAAAAGATAGTAGCAGCAGGATTGTGGAGACTGTGGAAAGCTGGAAAAGCTACCAAGTGATGTGGGTAACCTGAAAGGTTATCCACAGAACGGCAGTATCCACAATGGGATTATTCGGCACTACCAAAAACCTACACTCAGTTTTCGGCCAGTAGACCAGGAATAACCAACCTTCCACTTTCTTACTCGCCGTTCTGCGGCTAACATTCTGGTTCTCCCGGAATGAGTTACGATTATTCACTAATTCAGAAGAAATTGCTTATCCTTTTGTCTTTCTTATTCTATATTATTAGGAAATCCTGTCAATTCGTATCCTTGACAATTGGAGCTGTTTCTTGTATGATTATATGAAGATTAAATATGGTATACAAATAAGTGTGTAAATTCCTGAACACTTGAAGGAGATAAAGCAATAATTTCGTGGTCTCCATGCGTTCCCCATCTCGCCTGCATTACGTCACCTTGTGAGGCATGTGTAGGTAATCCTGTTGAGGGTCCTCCTCTTTGAACATTAACTATTACACAGGGAACTTCACCCATAATAGCAAAGCCAATATGTTCTTGCATAAGAGAGAATCCAGGTCCACTCGTAGCTGTCATTGCCTTTTCCCCTGTTAATGAAGCGCCGATAACAGCAGCAAGGCTTGCTATCTCATCTTCCATCTGTATGAATCTTCCACAAGTTTGTGGAAGTTCTAATGAGATGACTTCTGCTATTTCAGAGGATGGGGTAATTGGGTATCCTGCAAAAAAACGACACCCTGCTCTAATCGCTCCATAGGCGATTGCTTCGTTACCTGAAATAACCACTTCTTTCATAGTAATTGAGTTACTCCTCTCGATATTTTTCGACCCCCTCTTTTAATAGGTCATTTCCATGAATATCATTTGCAACGATGCAGGGGAAATCTTCT
>DAOVHK010000059.1 GCA_030671905.1 Clostridia bacterium
AAAATCGCTCACTTCATGATTTAATTTTTGAAGTTTCTCTTTCAACTCCACTTTTAACTTGAATCCTTGATGGTCAGAGCCGATAGCATTTTTCATCTTTTTCAAACGCTCCGATGAATCCCGCCCCTGAGAGCAGGGGCTGGATGAATCGGAGCTACTCCAATAATAAATGGGCGGGACTTTAAGACCATCGGGTTTCATTTCTGCTTTAAATACTTATTTTCGATCTCCTTAATCTTATTTATCCTGCGGAGATGCCTCTCCCACCCAAAAGGAGTGTTAAGCCAACTAGCAACTATATTCATCATTCTCTTTTGATCAAGATTAGAGCTCAGGCAGATAATGTTGGCATTGTTATGTTCAGATGCCAACTTTGCCATTTCTTCATCACGAACTAAAGCTGCTAAAATTCCAGGAACTTTGTTAGCGGTAATGCTCATTCCTATCCCGCTCTTACATATAAGAATCCCCTTGTTATACTCTCCACGGGCAACAGCTTCAGCAACCTGCACTGCATAATCCGGGTAATCACAGGATTCTTCTGAGAAACAGCCAAAATCGCTCACTTCATGATTTAATTTTTGAAGTTTCTCTTTCAACTCCACTTTTAACTTGAATCCTTGATGGTCAGAGCCAATAGCAATTTTCATCTTTTTCAAACGCAGACTGAAGTCTGCTACTCCTATTTCGGATTGGAGGAATACCAAAAGGCACACTAATAGCGCACAACCTTCAAAAAAGATTCTACATTTAGACTTGCTCCGCCTATTAACCCTCCGTCTATATCTTCACAAGACATTAGAACCGAAATATTATCAGGATTAATACTTCCTCCGTATAAAATTCTGATTGCCTGAGCATTCTCCTTTCCAAACATTTGCCCTAACAATTTCCGAATAAATCGCTGCACCTCTTCAGCCTCCTCAGGCGTAGCTGTCTTTCCCGTACCGATAGCCCAGACAGGTTCATAAGCCACTACCAATCCTTTACTCTCTTCTTTTGTCAACCCAGATAGTCCTGTTTTAACCTGTTCTTCTATTACTGTTAAAGTTTCTCCTTTTTCTCTCTGTTGGAGCGTTTCCCCTACACAAACAATGGGAATAAGACCGATAGAAAAAGCTATCTTCGTTTTCTTATTTACTGTCTCATTTGTCTCGCCAAAATATTGGCGTCGCTCTGAGTGACCTAAAATTACATAATTACAGCCAATATCTTTGAGCATCGTTGGCGATACTTCTCCAGTATATGCTCCGCGAACTTCCCAGTACATATTCTGGGCACCCAATTTTATCGAGGAACCTTTAATTACTTCCTTTACTGAGGAAAGAACAGTGAAAGGGGGACAGAGAACTATTTCCCTATCTGCAATAGTCCCTGTTTTGTTTTTTACTTCACGGGCTAACTCCACTGCTTCTGAGGTCAACTTATTCATTTTCCAGTTACCAGCGATAATCGGTTTCCTCAATTTTTCTCTCCTTAAAATATAATCTTAGCAAATTTAGTAGCACGAAAACAAGCAAAAAATAAACCCAATAAATCCAAAAAGACCCAAAAACTACAACTAGAAATTATTATAATGCACATTTTCCATAGTGTCAAGAAAAAATGTAAGCGAAATAAAAAAAGACCCCTTGTGGATAAAAGCAAATTGCTGGAAAATTTCGGATTCTTCAAACAGAATTATTTATTTCCCTCAACACACTCAAGCGTTATACCACCCGCTTCTCTGGAATACAGAACGCCAGCAATTGTCCTCCAACAAGGGGTCACCTTGCAGTGCGAAATTTTGAGTCTATTAATTATCTCTTTTTCTTCTTCTTTTTTGCTTTCTTTTTCTTTTTTGCTTTCTTTCTCTTTACCATCGTTTTCCTCCTTTTTTTTCTGGTAGTTTTCTTTTTGGCGGCTTTTTTCTTCTTCTTCTTTTTCTTCTTCTTACCGCCGCGGGCCATCTTCGCCCGAGAAACATCTCCTTGCTTATCAAGGTAATAGAGATAACCACGGGCCTTTTTAACACCAACTCTAGCAACCTTTGCAGGACCCCCGCCTTTCTTGCCACCGCGGGCCATCTTCGCCCGAGAAACATCTCCTTGCTTGTCGATGAAATAGAGATAACCTTCCTGTCTCTTTACACCGACCCTTGCTACCTTTTCTCCCATCTCTTTCTCACCTCCTCTGTTTTAAAAGTTTAGTGACGCTCCACAGAGCAAGCCTTATGGCTTCTGTCCCGATGTCACATCGGGACATTCTTTTTCTTGCTTCATCATCAGAACTACCGTTCCAACTCCACAAGCGTTGATTCCCGCTCGTCCAGCGGTATTTAATCCTATAACTATGGGCCTACTCAATCTTACCAATCTGTTCAAGTCCTCTCGTCCTTTTTGCTCTTTTCCGGCGGGAGCTTCGTCGGGGACTCTTTAGGTAAAGTAATAATTTTCTCTTTTAACCAAGCATCGACCATCTCTTTAGAAAACTTATATTGTCTGCCAATCTTAGAAGCCGGAATTTTTTTCTGGCGGATTAATTGATAAATTTTAGACTTGCTCAATCCTATATATTGGGACAGCTCTTTAGTGCTCATTATATCTTTCATCAGATTCACCTTTTTAGAAACTTTTAGAGATATGTTTTATCATTTAATATCTATGTCTTGTTTTAATTATACTATATCTACAAGATTTGTCAAGTAAAAAGTTTAAGTTTTTTTTAGTAACAACCCGCATTACCTATTTTCATCTAATATCATTAAGTACAATAAACGCCGAAATTCTATCATAAAGTCTCTTTTACTTATTTTTTGTATTCACTTTTGCTCCTCCAACCTTAGGCGACCAGATAGGCATTCGCCCAGCTCTTTCACGAAAGGGCGGGGTCCGACACAATAAAAAAGCGAAGTCTCCGATTCATCGGAGCCTTCGCTGAAAAATCTTTTCAAAATATAAATCTTTTCTTGATACCTTATATTTTGGGCAAACTCACCTTTATTCCTGGACCCATTGTTGAGGAAACGCTTATGCTTCTTAGATATTGACCTTTAACAGTAGGTGGTCTAACTCGCTGTATTTCTCCTATTACAGTATTTATATTATCCGCCAGTTTCTTCTCATCAAAAGAAGCTTTACCCACACTTAAATGGATAATTCCGTAACCATCGATTCGAAATTCAATTTGACCAGCTTTAATCTTTTTTATCACATCAGCAATCTCGAATGTGACAGTACCTGTTTTGGGACTGGGCATCAATCCCTTCGGTCCGAGTATCTTTCCCAGCTTACTCAAGTCACGCATACAATCGGGAGTAGCTATTAACGCATCAAATTTAATAGTCTCCTTGGCTATCTTTTCAATTAAATCTTCTCCTCCCACAAAATCTGCTCCTGCTTTTTCTGCCTCTTTTGCCTTCTCTCCCTTAACTACAACAGCCACCACTTTACTCTTTCCTGTACCATGTGGCAATAAGACAGTTCCTCTTACTATTTGGTCTTGCCGCTTAGGATCAATTCCCAGTCGCAGGCACAATTCGATAGTCTCGTCAAACTTGGCATTGGCAGCCTTCTTAACCAACACTACTGCCTCTTCTACACTGTAAACTTTATCCTTCTCAATTAATTTAGATAATTCGTGGTACCGCTTACCTCTTCTCATAATTTTCCTTGTCCCGATGAATCGGGACCTTCTATTTCTATCCCCATGCTCCTTGCAGTTCCCTCTACCATCTTAACTGCACCTTCCATATCGTTTGCATTTAGATCAGCCATTTTCTTCTCTGCAATTTCACGTACTTGCTTCTTACTCACCTTAGCTACTTTCGTCTTATTGGGCTCTCCCGAGGCTTTGGCTATGCCCGCAGCTTTCTTCAACAATGCAGCTACTGGAGGAACCTTGGTCACAAAGGTAAAGCTTCTGTCTTGATATACAGTGATTACAACTGGAATAAGCATTCCCGGTTCCTGACTAGCCGTTCTCTCATTGAATGCCTTACAGAACTCCATAATATTTACTCCATGTTGTCCTAAGGCGGGTCCGACTGGAGGAGCAGGATTAGCTCCCCCTGCGGGTATTTGTAATTTTATTATGCCTTTTACTTTTTTTGGCATAAAATCTTCCTTTCTATATCTTTTCTACCTGTAAAAAATCGAGCTCCACGGGAGTAGCTCGTCCAAAGATTGTTACCATTACTTTCAGTTTGCTTTTTTCCTCATTGACGTCTTCCACTACGCCAACAAAATTTTCAAATGGCCCCTCTATAACTCTGACACTCTCGTCTTTTTCAAACATCACTGCCGGCTTCGGTTTTGCCTGTGCTTCTCGTTGAGTGAGTGCCACGATATTGTCCAATTCTTCTGGTCGAAGAGGCACAGGTTTCACCCCACCGAGGAAACCAGTTACTCCAGGAATATTGCGTACAGCCCAATAGGTTTCATTATCGATTACCATTTCAATTATAACGTAACCCGGGAAAAATTTCCGCTTGCTAATCTTTTTCTTATTCTTTCGTATTTCCACAATTTCTTCAGTGGGAATTAATATATTTGATATTTTGTCTTTCATTTCCCCAGAACTTATCAGCTTCTCCAGGTATGCTCTGACTTTATCCTCATGCCCCGTATAAGCATGAACAATATACCATTTTTTCTCTATCAACTTTTCCCTCTTAGGCGTTGACTACTTTATTAATATTCCCAGAATTATGGACAGCCCAAAGTCTACCAGACCTACAAAAATAGCCACAGCAATAACTAAAAGAATCACCACCATTGCCGACCCGATTACCTGTTTCCTATTCGACCAGGAAACCTTTCGTAGCTCTTCTATAACTTCTCTCAAAAACTGGATTGGCTTTTTAAACACAATTTTCACCCATTCGATTCGTAGACTGTTCTATATAACAAAAATGTGGGAAATCTGTCAACCAAAAAAATGCATCCCGATTTTCAATCGGGAAAATTGTGCCCTGCCCCAATTGAAAATCGGGATGCGAAATCTTTAACGTCAGTCTTTCCCCTCATCGATTAACCTGTAACCTATCCCTTCTACAGTTTCAATATTTTCACCCAGGGAGGCCAACTTCTCTCGCAGTCGTCCGATATGAACATCAACAGTACGAGTAGTGCCAAAGTATTCGTAGCCCCATACTGTCTCCAACAAGAAATTTCTGTTAAGCACATGCCCCTTCTTTTTTACCAAAATGTGAAGTAAATTAAATTCCATAGGTGTTAAATCAATCTGCTTATCTTTTATGGATACAGCATGTTTATCCAAATTTAAGCGCATATCTCCATACTTTAAAATTTTTTCTACCTCTTCTTCTCCACCAGCTCGACGCAGCACCGTCTTCACTCGAGCGACTAATTCTTCTTGATTAAAAGGTTTAACAATATAATCA
The DNA here is from genome assembly GCA_030671905.1 of Clostridia bacterium. Lineage (GTDB taxonomy): Bacteria > UBA6262 > WVXT01 > WVXT01 > WVXT01 > WVXT01. The sequence continues at coordinate 5,384 of DAOVHK010000059.1, forward strand.
TCAGCGCCCATCTCCAATCCGGCAACAGTTGAGGACTTTGTAGATTTAACGGTGAGCATTATAATTGGGATATTACTTACAATCTTATCATTCTTCAAAGTTTGACAAATTTGAAAACCATCCATATCGGGCAGCCTCAAATCCAAAATAACTAAATTTGGCTTTGAACGATGAACTTTCTTAATCCCCTCTTCTCCACAATTGGCAGTAATTACACTAAACCCCTCTTCTATCAAGACGTTGCTGACCAGTTTCAAAATCGACACATCATCGTCTATCACCAAAATTCTTTTCTTTAACATCGCCGCCCTCTTTTATATAAAATTTTTCCTTTCTAATCTTCCCTTTTATCTACAACGTAACCGCTCCCTTTTTTGAGCTTAGCATATTTTTTCAGTTCAGCACCCACGTCGCTAATCTCAGCAGGACTGGCGAATTTCCTCGATTTATTTGTAACTACTCCGATAGCAATAGTCATCAATGGAAACTTCGTAGTTTTATTGAGCCGATCCTTGGTTATAATATATTTTCTTTTTCTATCTTCTTCGTCGTAGAGACTGGGAATCTCCTGACCAAAGTCTTTAATGATACCTCTACAGAGGGCATCAACTTTATCCGGGCTAGTAACTACGATGAAATCATCCCCTCCAATGTGACCGATAAAGTCATCTGGATTGCCTTTCTGTTTAACTGCCTTGAGAATGATTTGAGCTGTAATGCGAAGAACTTTGTCGCCTCTGAGATAACTATATTTATCGTTAAAAGCTTTAAAATTACTCAAGTCTAAATACAAGACAGCAAATAGACGGTCCCGGCTTAGACACTTTTTTAACGCCTCGGCGAGGGGAATGTTGCCAGGCAATTTGGTTAGAGGATTAGCGGAGAGGTCACTGGCAGTACGCGTCAAATGCGTCTTCACGCGGGCAACAAGTTCTTCTTCCTGGAAAGGCTTGGTAATATAGTCATCAGGAGCATAGCTCAATCCAATAACTTTCTCCGATGTAGAGCCCTTGGCAGTTAACATGATTATAGGTATATGAGCCAAAGAAACATCTTCTCTAATCTTCTGGCAAACCTGATAACCGCTCATACCAGGAAGCCCTAAGTCTAAAACTACGAGATCCGGGGAAAGCTGATGAATATTTTCCAGTCCCTCTTCCCCACTGTAACCAACTGTGACCTCAAAACCTTCGCCCTCAAGAGTAGTTTTGACCAGATTGGCAATATCCTCTTCATCCTCTATTACCAGAATCTTTTCCTCGCTCATGTTTCTTCCTCTATATATTATAAATTATGCCTTGGGTAAAGCAAAGATAAAATTACTTCCCTTATTAAGTTCACTCTCTACCCAAATCCGACCACCATGTGCCTCGACGATTCCCCTAACGATGGCCAGACCCAGCCCTGTGCCTTTCACTCTTTTCACTTTACTTCCAGATGACTTAACCTGTTGGAATTTGTCGAAAACTTTTTGCACGTCCTCCTTGGCAATGCCCACTCCGGTATCCTTGATAGCAATCTCTATGAAGTTTCCCGATCCTGCATTTTTTGCTTCTATAGTTATTTTTCCTCCCTCAGGAGTAAATTTGAAAGCATTGCTGAGGAGATTTGTGAAAACCTGTCTAAGTTTATCCGAATCGGCAGAAACCAAAGAGATACTGGTAGGAACGGCTGTCTCCAATTGGATCTTGCCCTCTTCTGCTTGGGGCTGGAAAAATGTAACCATTTCTTCTATGAACGGTGAAAGCTCTAAAGCTTCCTTTCCCAGCTCAAAACGCTTGGCTTCAATTTTTGCTAAATCAAGGATGTCATTTATGAACATCCCCAGTCGAGAAGTGTTGTTTTTGACAATTGTTAAATATTCTATGAGCTTCTTATTAAGTGGCCCAGATTTTCCCCTCAAGATAAAATCGACATAGCCTTTAATTGAGGTTAGAGGTGAGCGGAGCTCGTGGGAGACGCTGGAAACGAAGTCGTCCTTCATCTGGTCAAGCTCTTTAAGCTTTTTTGCCATCCTGTTAAATTCACCTGCTAAATCGCCAAGTTCATCTCTACTCTTGACTAAAATCTTCTGTTCCAGGTTCCCCTGTCCGATAGACTTTGCACCTTCAGTAAGCTTCCTGATTGGACGACTCATTAGCTGAGCCAGAATAAACGCACCAAAAATCCCGAAAGAAACGGCAACACCTGTTACCACAAGGATACGACGACGGGTCAAGGATAATGTATCTTCCACACCTCTATTCAACACTACTTTAGAAAATCCAACTCGGGCAGTACCCAACCTACCCTCTCCCAATAAGACAGGAAGTGAGACATCAATAAGCTCACCACCTTCTCTCCCCTTATAAGATTGAATCAACAAGTCCTCTGAACTCTGAGCTTTTATTCCTATAGAATCCCGATACACATAACCAAGGAGATTAGTATCAGTGTGCACTACCACTTTTCCTTCATCGTCTACGAACATTGCATAAATTACCCCTGTAGTCCTCTTAACCATCTTGATGTAATTCATAAGAAGCAGATCGTCTTCGCTAATTATCGCCTCCTTGCAAACCTCTGCCAAACCCTTTATGGTATTTACCTGGTTTTCTCTCATTGTTTGCAAAAGATGTTTCTTCTCAAAAATGAACAGAATCACGCTCATTCCCAGTAAAGCCACCACCAATATAAGAATAGCAAAGAAGCTGAACTTTGTTCGCAGACGCATTCTGCCTCCCGAGGATTAATCCTTTTTCTTCCGTCTTAACTCGTCCAGATGGTCTTTCACCAGGTGTTTGGGACCAAAATGTTTGTACTCCCGGAGCACTGCCCGTATTCGTGCCAATAGTTCCTGAGTCTCAAAGGGTTTTAGCACATAGTCATCCGCACCACCCACTAATCCCTCAACTTTATCAGAAGTCTCTTTAAACTTGCCTGTTAACATTATTATAGGTATATGTTTGCACCCTTCATCGGCTTTTAGTCTCCGACAAATCTCAAACCCG